>NZ_BLJH01000023.1:0-88900 GCF_009811895.1 Novosphingobium sp. TCA1
GGCCATGGTCCAGCTCGCCTCAATGCGGCTGTGGCTCCGTGCTTATGAGTCTACGACCTAGGAAAATGCCACGCTCCTAAACGGACAGTCCGCTTTTGACCGGGGCTGGCACATTGCTACCGTTCCAGCCAACGGCCAGAAAGGGCCGGCTTCGCCATCACGCGACGTTCCGCCGCTCCGCCATCATAGCGGCCTGGCCCATGCCCCCGTTACATAGAGGTTTGGTCGCTTTGCCGAAGTGGCTTGGCGGGGCTCAGCGATCAGGCCTCGATACGATAATCGATCGGCTTGAAGGTGCCGCCATTGCTCGCATAGGCGGAGCACGCGGTCAGGCCGATGATCAAATCATCCTCTGCCCGAAACGAAATGCTGTCTCCTGGTCGGCTGGGCGGGGGTGACACGGAAATCCGGCCGTTCGCATCGACGGGAACATTCATGAAGCAGTTGAAGGCGACGGGAATATCGTCGCCGCAGATGCCGTGAGGTGCCAGCGCTTCAAGGAGATTGCCGAAACAGCCGCGGTGTTCGGGCTTGTCGGGATAGAAGTGACGAAAGGTGTGCGTGCTGCAAGGCGTCAGGAGAAAATCATGGCAACCCACGCTGTCCGCCTCGATCGTCATCAGGACACGGGACCGGTTGGACCATAACCGGTTTCCGCTCGTGAGCCGCAAAGTTTCCTCGTAGTCGAATGTCCGCCCGTTGCTGATGACTTCCCGCACATCGTGCGCCGAAAACGCCAGAAGGTCGGAAACCTGAGTACCAAGCGGATCAATGACCGTCAGCAATTGTCCGCGGGCGAGGGGAAAGGCTGTGCCGGTACGAGGCGGGATCCGGTTTGCCATCTGTGTCATGCGGACCTCGGATCATGAAAGGGGCATTGCCAATCCGGGCCGACCTGACGGCCACTATACTGCGCGGCCTCGCTTGCTTCCCCATGTCGGGCGAGCATTGGATTGACTGAACCTGCGATTTTCACGTCGCGCTCAAGGATTGTTTCCCGGATCTTTTCATAGCGCCCCTCCGCGCGCAATTGCTCGAACTGGTCGTGGAGATTGAAGACCATGACCGGCCGCGCGAAGCGGCGGGCAGGCCTGCTCGCTCCCGGATGAAGGCCGACTACGAAAAAGGCCTCGCCGCCGAAGCTCAGGGAAAAGTGCGGATCGAGCGGATCGCTGCTGACCCGTTCGTCATATGGTAGACCAAGCCATGCATCCTTGTCGGCGAGCGATTGTACCCGCTGCCAGAGCGCCTGTTCGAAGGCATCTTCGGCAAGCCGGTCATCGTCCGCGAAGATGAAAGCGAGACTTCGGAACAGCCCTGGATTATCGCGATATTGCGCTGACCAGTCGAGAAGCCGTTCGTAGATGACGAGATCGTCCCAGCTGCTCTTGATGGAATGGCAAACCTCGATCGACAGCGTTCCGCGCGATAGCGCGGATTTCGCGCCTACGCAGGGAAAGTCCTGCGCGAGAATGAACTTCTCGAAGCGCTCTCTCCAGAGCGCGTGAGGGGGGCTGAAAAAACGCATGTCCTCTCCAGGGTTGTCGTTTTCGGTCACCAAAAAAGTTGTGGCCGCTTGTTCAGTATCAGTTGAGACCGCTGCGCTCCTTCACGCCCGTCCGCTGCTCTTGCTCGAGTTGCTCGGCATGCCAGATGTTGCGCCCGGCGAAGACAAGAACAATGACAGCAAGAACGATCGCCGCCACCATCACTCCTGCACGGCCCAATTTTCGCGAACTTGGCTTGTTTCTATCGCCTGTCATCGCAAATCCCTTCCGGTCGGCAAATCGTCGTTCTTCGGCGCGGCAAATCTTTACCTGAGCGTATGGCGTAACGCCGCCATTGGCTGCGCCGGCCGTGAGCGTCGCGCTCACCCTCGTTCGACGTTGTAACGATAAGCGCGCCGGGGTCGTAGTCGTTCCCGGTCCCACCCAATGCGCGGGCGCTGCGATTGGACGCTTCCGCCGCCGGAGCAGGAACGCAGCTTCTCCGCGCCCGTTAGGTAAGGCATGAACGGCGATCTACAGGAGATAGTAATGGCCGACGAAGAGGAAGAGGTTCGCGGCGCAGCCAAGATCATGAAAGGCTATGCCAAAAGATTAGTCGGCGAGCTATCGGGCAGACCGGATCTGGTTGTCGAGGGCGAAGAAGAACAGACCAAGGCGCTCCGACGGATCCGTCAGGCGCGAAAAGCCGATGGGCAATCTCGATAAGGGCTAATCAATCCAATTGACTAATAACACTAGAGAATCGATCGGCCGCTCGTGACGCAAGCTAACTTCCTGACACTACATCTTTCCGCCTTCGTCAGGCTCTCCGCAGATGACAGGGAAATGCTCGCAAAGGCGCTGACGAAGCGGGTTCGGGTTCTTCCACCTCGGCACGACATCATCAGCGAGGGGGACCGCCCCCGGTTCGTCAATGTCATTCTCGACGGTTGGGCGCAGCGCTACAAGCAATTGGCGGACGGACGGCGGCAGATATTGTCATTCTTCGTTGCGGGAGACCTCTGCGACACCAACGTCTTCATTCTGAGGAAGATGGATCATTCGCTCTCGACCGTCACACAAGTGAAATTGGCAGAGATTTCTCAGTTCGAATTTCAGGAAATCATGGAAAATTCGCCGCGAATTTCCCAGGCGCTCTGGTGGAGCGAGCTGGTGACGGTGGCAACCCAGCGGGAATGGACCACCAATATCGGCCAGCGCACGGCCTATGAAAGAATTGCCCACCTTTTCTGCGAGATTTTCATGCGGTTGCGGACGATCGGACAGACCGATGCCAATGGATGCGAATTCCCCATGACCCAGGCCGAGATTGCGGAAGCCACCGGATTGACTCAGGTTCACGTCAATCGAACGATCCAGGATCTGCGCCGCAATCAACTTATCGAGCTGCGGGGGCGGCGTCTTCAGGTTCTGGATCTGGGTCGGCTGGAAAAGGCAGCCATGTTCAACCCGAACTACCTGCACCTAGGCCACGAAGGCTCCTTTATCGACGCAAATTACTGAGAAAGCTCTGGTTCCTGCATCAGGCGTGTTCGGTAGGAACCTTGATCTCGCCAATTTCCGTGCGGAACATTTGCAGTTCGTCGATGTAACCCGTCAGCCTTTCGGGTCCGAGTTGTTCAGCGAACATATGGGCACGGTCTGCCAGCTGCTGTATCATCGTATCTGCATGCACACCTGGCGTTTGAACTAGAACCTGCGCGACGATATCCCGCATACAGAATATCGCGCCTTCGAATTGGAGGAGAGCTTTTTCAATTTGAAATGAACGCGCTGCCATTGCCTGCGATTTAACCTTCATCGATCGGAGTGATCCGAGCGCGCGTCTAGCTGGCTTCAAGTCGGCCCATCATCACATAGATCAAGTTATGAGGAAAAAGTCGGACGATGGTCGCCAGCTGGAATTGCCTCTCCGATCCAACAGCTTGAGCGTCGATCTCAAGGGCAAATGCTTGGGCTTGAGGACGCATCAAGCAGGATGCGTCTGTTGATAGAAGCTTGGCGTTTGTTGAAGCAGCACAGCGCAAAAGAATGCCCCCGCCAAAGCGGGGGCATCTTGCAAATTATTCAGCGCCGGTACCCGGCTCGGACGTCTTGGGCGGCTTGCCGTCCTCGATCCGACCTTCGTTGCGCAGATCTCGGCCTTCCTGCGCCTTCTTCTGGCTTTCTGGAGACTTGCCGTGCTCGTTCATTTCTTCCTTCACGTAACCGGCAACTTCCTTGGCCTTGCCTTCAATACTCATCGCATTCTCCTCTCATGCTGCAAATTGTTTCTGCATCATGAAGCGCGCGAGACTGGCCGCAGGTTCCAAAGCGATTTCTCGCCGCTCGGCTGAAAAGGCCCATTTCGCTTCGGTGATTAACATTGATTATGACGATTTGTGGGGTCCTTGGGATCACCGCCGGGACTAAGCGGTTCTATGAGCGTCCGACCTGCCTTTTGGAGACAGTACGGAAATGTTCATGGACCGCCTTCTTGCGAATCGTCGCGGCGTCAATCTGACTGACGCTGAGCGCGCGCTGCTCGAAGGAATCATCAGCGAGGTGCGCACGATCGAAGCGCGTCAAACCCTCATCCATGCCGAAACGAAGGTCGATGTCAGCACGATGCTGATCGAAGGGATCATGTCGCGCTACATCGATGACCGTAGGGGGCTTCGCCAGTTGGTTGCCGTGCATGTGCCCGGTGAATTCGTCGATCTTCATGCGTTTCCCATGAAGCGGCTCGACCACAGCATCGGCACGCTCACGGCTGCGACCGTGGCCATAGTTCCCCATGCGGCATTGAAGGAAGTGATCGATCCGAGGCCCGAACTGGCCCGCAAGCTCTGGTTTTCGACGCTCATTGACGCAGCCATGCACCGGGCTTGGCTTTTTCGCGTAGGGCGTCTCGATGCGGTTGGCCGAGTGGCCCATTTCTTGTGCGAAATGAACGCAAGGCTTCAGGCTGTCGGCCTTTCCGACGGTCATCGTTTCGCCCTGTCCTTGACCCAGGCTGACATCGCTGAAATCTGCGGCCTTACAACCGTCCACACCAATCGCGTGCTGCGACAGTTGCGCGAAGCTGGGTTATGCCAGATGCGCGCATCGCTGGTAGAGATCATCGATCTCGCCCAGCTCATCAGGCGGGCGGACTTCGATCCGCGGTATCTCTATCTGGACCCGGTCGCGCCGACGTAATACAGGAGCTGGATCATGATGCCGTACCCGCCAATGCAGCCATATGACGAACCTGGTATTGCCAGTGTGGAGGACGGCCACGTCCTGCTGGACGGTCCTAACGGCATCGCCATTACCCTTACGCCCGAAGCCGCGATCGCGACTGGCGAAAGCCTGGTCAGGGCAGGGCGAGAAGCATCGGAACATAAAAGCGGCGGTTCGACGCCGCGAGATTGATAAATGTTATAAAGTCAGCGCCTGACCAGCCATTGTCCACTTTTGTTCGCTTGCCTACGATGATCGGCATTGGAGAACCGAAGGGATGATGCGAACAGCAGCCCGTACCGGTTTGCAGATACTGGAGGCGGGGTGTTTGGTGCCGATCCTGATGCCGGGGCATGGCTCAAGGCCGTCGTCGAGAGTTCGAGCGATGCTATCCTCAGCAAGACGCTCGACGGTGTCATAACGAGCTGGAATACCGGCGCTGAAAGGCTCTTCGGTTATACAGCGGACCAGGCTATCGGTCAGCCGATCACCATCATCATTCCCGAGGATCGGCTTGATGAGGAAGCCGCCATCATCGCCCGATTGCGGGCTGGTGAGCGCATCGAGCAGATGGCAACCATTCGGCGTCGTAGTGACGGCGAACTCATCCATATCGAAGTGACGATTTCTCCTGTCCGCGATGCGAAGGGCGAAATTATTGGCGCCTCAAAGATCGCACGCGGCATCGGCGAGCGGGTGCGCTATACGCAGGAGCAGGAACTCCTGGTGCGAGAAATGCAGCATCGCATCAAGAACCTTCTCTCGACGATCCAAGCCTTGGTGCGCATTGGTCCAAGGGATGGCTCGATCGACGCATTCGTGAGCGATCTGAGCAGCCGGATTGCCGCGTTGGATGCTGCGCAGAGGCTTGTTTTGCTGCCGATCGATGCCGTGGATGGGCAAGCAAAGCCCGATGCTTCTCTTTCGGAGCTGATCGACGCTGTGCTTGCACCCTATCGCGATGCCGAGCGGATCTGTCTTGCTTCCTGTCCGACTGCTGTGGGCCCCGGTAGCGCCACGTCATTGGCGTTGCTGTTTCACGAGTTGGCGACGAACGCGGTGAAATACGGCGGTCTGTCGAAGCCCGGCGGCACTCTCAATATCGACTTTGAATATGAGGATAGTCACATTATCATACGCTGGTGTGAGAAGGGCGGAAGCCCGGACGAAGCCCGAAGCGGGTTCGGCACCCAGCTCGTGCGCGCCGCTATTCGCGGACTGGAGGCTAGCATGGACGTTGTCTGGGAAGGCTGTGAGCGAGTCGTCACGCTCCGTATTCCAGCGAGGTCGATCTCACGGTGACGGGCTAGCCGTCCGCTTTTTGCGTTGTTGACGGTGCCTTCAAGACCGATCGGATCCAGGTCCGGCAAGGGCTTCGGAAATTTGCGATCTGGAGGCCGTGAATTCGCCGAGGGCTTGCTCGCTGCCTATGGCCAAAGGCATGGTCCAGTCTGCCAGTTCGCGCTCACCTTGCGCAAAGCTTTGGAAGTTTCGCCAGGCATCGGCACCACGTTCCATCGCTTTGCCGCCGCTTGCCAGCACGAGTGCGAGGCCGCCGGCGACATCCCAGATGTTGGGCCGCTCGAACCATGCCATCTCGAGAAGGCCGGCTGCGACGAAGGCACATTCGATCGCCGCCGAGCCGGTCTTGCGACCGTCCCAGCTCAGGCGCTGCCGGTCGGCGTAGGGCTCGCCGCCCAGTCGCCTGCGAACGAGAGGGCTGCGGGCAGGAGCGTGGGGCGCGCCGTTAAACCGCAGATCCCGCCCTGCGACGGCGTGGTAGATCCCTGCCTCGAGAGTATGGCTCGAACTGCACCACAATGCACCCACCACCGGGCTACCGCGAAACAGGAGGCCAACGGATGAGGCGAAGAGCGGAAAACCGTTGATGAAGTTGGCGGTCCCGTCGATGGGATCCACTGCCCAGAGGAAGTCATGGCCGCGGCCCGGACGGTGATCCATTTCCTCGCCGATGATGTCATGGTCGGGGAAACTTTCGGCAAGGCGCTCGCGGATCATGTACTCCACCCGCGCATCGACGTCGGACACCGGGTCGGTAAAGCGCAGAGGGTCGGAGGCTGCACCTTTGTAGCGAACCTCCTGCATCTTCCCGAGCGCGGCACGTATCTCCTGTCCGCCAAGCCGGGCAAGTTCGACTGCGATCGTCTCCAGTTCAGCAAGCAGTCCTTCGTCGAGTACGTCAGCCATCAAGCGTTCTCCTGCGGTAAATTCCGCGCGGGCACGAGGATGCGCACCGGCTGCGGCCGGAAGCGTGCGGTCACCACGCCGGAAAGCCGCTCGTCGGGCGACCGGTCGTCGAGCCTGAAGGACAGGTCGTTCACGGCCAGCCTGACCATTGAGGCCCGGCGGGCTTCGATCGGGCAGGGCGCATCGTCGGGCGCTTTGCACCACGCGAGCATCCTGGCGCGGTCTTTCGGCGTAACCAGTATCACGTCGAACAGGCCGTCTGCCGGGTCTCCATCCGCGGCAAGCCTGAGACGGGCGCCGACGTAGGGAATGCTCATAACTTCCACCATCAGGCAGTCCCCCTCCCAGCACCAATCCGCCGCTTCGATCCGGCAAGGGAAGGGGGCTGCCTTTTCCAGAGCAGTGCGAAACGCCTTGCGGCCGTTGGCACGTTTCTCGGACGGCGTGCCGGGCTCGCCGTCCACATTGTCGAACGAATCCGAGAGGAGGCCTGCGCCCACCGCCTCCACGAAACGCCGACGCCCCCAGGGACCATCGGCTTCGCAGCGGTCGAGCAGGGTCCAGCGATCGAGCGACCATCGTCTAGGCAAATCGCGCCAGTCTCCTTCTACATCGAGAGCATGGGCGATGTTGTTGGAACCTCCAAGCGGCAGTACGCCGATGGGGCGCTCGACTTGTTCGAGAGAGGAAGCCACGTGAGCCAATGTGCCGTCGCCCCCCGCGCATACGACCAGGTCAAACGGCGATGCGAGGGCGGCGGCCAGGTCGTCCTTCCCATGGGCGCAGTAAAGCGTGCGCATACCGGCAGCTTGCAACACGGCTTCGATGTCCGCGCGCGGCACGGGATCCGTTCCGGCATCGCTATTGTGAACGACGAGCGCCAAGGGCACGCCAGATGGTGAAGGGTCATGCATTACATGCCAAAGAGCATGAAGCGCCCGGGTTCCTGGCAGAAACGAATTGTCACGCGGTATTTGAAAACAACCGCGAATGCCTCCTTTTGCACAGACCGTGACATGGGTGTTTGGACCATAGCGGATTGCCTTGGCTGTTCAGCCTACTTCTATGCGCGTAAGGCCTGCCTTGCCGTAGGATCCTAACTTTTTCGAAGCGCGCCCGGTTTGTGTGCCGCGCGCTTGCCTTCCTCGGTCTCCACCAGGAACTCGGGATTGGCCTTGGACGCCGCGACCTTATGGCCCTTGATCTGGGAGGGCTCGGTCAGTTTCCCGACCACTTTTCCATGTCACCGCGTCGCCGCTCTTCAATGTCTTTGCCATGGCATCCTCTCTCCTTTTTTTGCGCGCACAGGCGACCGCTCAACCGTTGATAATACTGCCGCCATTGGGATGGAGAACCTGTCCAGACATGTAGCTGGAGTCGTCACAGGCCAAGAACAAGAAGGACGGCGCCACCTCGTTGGGCTGTCCCGGGCGGCCCATCGGCGTGCTTTCGCCAAAATGCTCCAGCTTTTCCGGGCTGGCACCTCCGCACGGGTTGAGCGGCGTCCAGATGGGGCCGGGCGCGACGGCATTCACGCGGATGCCATCCCCGATGAGGTTTTCCGACAGCGAGCGGGTGAAAGCGGTTATGGCGCCCTTGGTCGCGCTGTAATCAAGCAATTCCGCGCTGCCCTGATACATGGTCACGCTGGTGCAATTGACGATGGCCGCGCCCGCCTTCAGATGCGGCCGCGCGGCCTGGACAAGAAAGAACATGCTGAAGATGTTGCTCTGGAAAGTCCGCCGAAGCTGATCTTCGCTTATGTCGACGATGTCCTTGTCGGGGTGCTGCTCGCCCGCATTATTGACGATGACGTCGATCTTGCCGAACGCCTCCAGCGTCCGGGAAACAACGTCGTCGCAAAAGGTCTTCTCGCCAAGATCGCCTCGTATGGTGATCGCCTTGCGGCCTTCTGCTTCGACGATGCGCTTCGTCTCCGCCGCATCGTCATCTTCGAGCAGATAGACAATCGCGACGTTCGCGCCCTCACGAGCATAGAGCGCGGCAACTGCCCGCCCTATCCCGCTGTCCGCGCCGGTGATGATCGCTACTTTTCCGGCCAGGCGATCCGACCCTTTGTAGCGGGGCTGCCAGTCGGGCTTTGGCAAGAGCGTGCTCTCATGACCAGGCAGGGCATCCTCGTGTATCATTCGGGCGGTGTCGCTCATCAGCCATCTCCTTCATCTTCAGAACCCGCCGAATGCCCAGGAGTTCTTTCCGAAACGATCCGGCGGTCGCATCCCGCGGTCGCCAAGACGCAAAGGACATCACTCATGCCATGATCGTCGTTCTGTCCGGGACTTTCGGCGAGCAGGGCGTGCGCTTGAGCGAAGCCGTGTGGGTCGCGGCGCTTGACATCAAGCCAAGCATTAGCTGAGATGTGTGTGATGTCGCCGCATGGCCCGAACTCCGCTAAAGGATACGCGCCCATGACGTCCTTAAAGAGCGAGAGCAGCGTCGTCCTCGTTGCGGAGATCGACGGAATCATTTCATAGACGTGCATGCTCATCACTGCCCCAAACCTAGTAAGGCAAGGGCGTTCGCACGGCTTCCTGGAAGACTTAATGACACACGCCAATTATCAGGGACGGGGCTTGGGTAGAGCTGTCGTGTCGAACGCGATTAATCATGCGTGGGCGGTAATCATGCGTGGGCGGCTTATTGCCATCATGTCCTCATGCAGAGCCCTCGCCCTGATCCCAGGGCACATAGGTTCCATCAGCAGATCGGGTTCAAACCGGGTTTGCGCGTCGGGTACGTTGTTACGAGTCCGTCGGAGTAAAGGGCCACTTTGTTGGCGGTTCCGGAATGGCCAGTGCGAGTTAAATCTCATAAAACCGCAATTTGTCCTATTTTTTGTCGGGAGCCGCCATTCCGGCAATCCGAGGGGAACGGCTTAAGTTGGTCGGTAAGCGACGCACCTGAGCGGCAACTATCTCTATATCTGCGCTCCAAAGGCGACAGTCGCCTACCGTGAAGAGTTTCGGGCGCCGGCAGGCGTACGAAAGTCTCCGAGGCACGAACCCGCGGGCCCCGATTACCGATCTATGGGTGTTTTGCTTTTGGGCCCGTCGGAACGGGCGACGAGTTGCGGTACGAGCCTCATCAACCGGCCCGCAATGGGCCGATTTCGCCGGCGGATCGACGGGGGGATAACCGTTCGATCACATGATCCAATCGGCACGGGAGCTCGGTTCTGGCCGATAAGCGCAAGGCAAGCCGGCGGCCGAAGCGAGTTTGCTGCGACCCGTGAGCGAGTTGATCCATGCCGGGTCATGCGACGCACTCCCGGATTTGCGGGCTGGGGCTGGGCGGCGCGCGGGGCTGGCTCCAGCGTGGGAAGGTTTCGATAACGATCATGCGCCCCCCACAGCACGGGCATGGTGCACAGGTGTCGGGCTCGGCTTCGGGCTCTGGCTCCTCAGCCTCTGGCGTGACGGCAAGCAGGCGACGGGCGAGGGCAAGATTGTCGTGGCGCGCGGCGCTGGCGAGCAGGCCGTAATGGCGGATGCGGTGGAAGCCACGCGGCAGGACGTGGAGCAGGAAGCGGCGAATGAACTCGTTGGCGGTCAACGTCATGACCCGCTGGCGATCGGGCCCATTGCGGCGATAGTCCTTGTATCGGAAGGCCACGCCCGCCTCGTCGAAGCGGACCAGGCGCGGGTTCGAGATGGCCACGCGGTGCGTGTAGCGCGACAGGTAGGCGAGTACGGCCTGCGGGCCGGCAAAAGGTGGCTTGGCGTAAACGACCCAGCGCTTGCCTCGCGCGGGTCTGAGATGGCGCTGGAAGGCAGAGCGGTCCGAGAGATGGGCGATGGAGCCGAAGAAGGCGAGCTTGCCGGCATCATGCAGCACGTTCAGCCGGGTGAGGAACAGGCGCCGGAACAGTTTGCCCAGTACGCGCGCAGGCAGGAGGAAGGCGGGACGCGAGGAGATCCACTGCGTGCCGCGAGGGGCGATGCCGCCGCCCGGCACGATCATGTGCACGTGGGGATGATGCATCATTGCCGAACCCCAGGTGTGCAGCACCGCGGTGATGCCGATCCGGGCACCGAGATGCCGGGGATCGGCGGCGATGGTCAGCATCGTCTGCGCGGCCGCCTTGAACAAGAGGTCGTAGACCAGCGCCTTGTTCTGCCACGCGATGTCGGCGACCTCAGCGGGCAGCGTGAAGACGACGTGGAAGTAGCCAACCGGGAGCAGGTCTGCCTCGCGCTCCTCGAGCCAGGCGCGCGCCGCCGCCCCCTGGCACTTCGGGCAGTGCCGGTTGCGGCAGGGGTTGTAGGCGATCCGCCAATGACCGCAGTCCTGGCAGGCTTCGATGTGCCCGCCGAGGGCTGCGGTGCGACAGCTCTCGATCGCCGCCATGACCTTGAGTTGGGCCAGGCTCAGGTGCCCTGCATGGGCCGTTCTGTAGGCGGGCCCGGCGCTACGGAAGATATCGGCGACCTCGAGCGAGGTGCGCAAGGCGTTCAGCCGTCGGGCGCCACCGGCGCAGGAGCGACGATCCCGAGCTTGTCCAGCGGGCTGACCACGGCATGGACGGTGCGCGTCGCCACCTTGGTGTAGAAGGCGGTGTTCTCGAGCTTGGCATGACCGAGCAAGGTCTGGATGATCCGGATATCGATCCCGTCCTCCAGCAGATGCGCGGCAAAGCTGTGCCGCAGCGTATGTGGGCTCACATGCTTGGCGATCCCGGCGGACTGGGCGGCCTCGACGACAACGCGGTGAAGTTGCTTGGTGCTGATCGGCTTGAGGGGATGCTGGCCGGGGAACAGCCATCCGTCGCGGTGCAGCACGCCTTCGCGATGGCCCATCTTCCACCATTCGCGCAGCAGTGTGAGCAGGTCGTTGGAAAGCATGGCGTTACGGAATCGGCCGCCCTTGCCGCGTTCGACCCGCAGCAGCATGCGCTCGCTGTCAACGTCGCCCACCTTGAGCATCGACACCTCAGCGACGCGCAGGCCCGCGCCATAGGCAACCGCTAGGGCGGCATGGTGCTTGAGACAGGTCGTCGCCTGCAGCAGGCGCGCCACTTCCTCGCGGCTGAGCACGACCGGCAACTTGCGCACCTGCTTCTCGCGGTAGAGCCGGCGCGAGAGATCCGGCCGATCCAACGTCTGCGTGAAGAAGAAGCGCAGCGCGGAAACGATGCTGTTCATCGTCGGGGGCGCCATCCCTTCTTCGCGTTGTTCGACCTGGAAACGGCGCAGATCTTCCGCCGTGGCCTTGTCGGGAGGGCGCCCGAGCCAGGCGGAGAAACGCGCAACGTCGCGAATGTAGTTGCGCTTCGTCTCGATGGAGAAGCGGCGCAAGTCCATGTCTTCGATCAGGCGCTGGCGCAGCGGGCTCACGGGGGTGGTGGAAAGGGACTCGGTCATCGTATGGCTCCTTGACTGAAAGGAGCCAGCAAGGTCTGCCTAAGGCCAGCGACGCTCAACCCCAGCGCAACGTCCGATCCATGCAGGTACCGCGCCGATTACACCCTCCGCGAAGCGGTTCGTGCAACGGCCAATCTAAGGCATCGAGAATAAGGAAGCTGCCGGTCCGCCCCTGAGAGCGTAATATGGGCTCCTGAACGGCCACAAAGGGTGGGTCTTTTCTAACGCGCTGTATCTGTGGCAGTGTTGGCGAACGTTGAGATCCACCTATGTCAGTCATTTAATCAATGTATGCGGAACGGGCGATATGCACTTTGTTTTAGTACCGCGACAGGCCCTCTGGCGATCGCTGGAGGAAGGTTTTAAGACAACGCGACGATTGGTATCTAACCGATGAACTTGACTATGAGCATGGTAGCGGAGACCCGTTCGCTGCTGCTGTCAGGGCTACGAGGATGCCGATAGTCATCAACGATCCAGTGCAGAAGGACAATCCGATCGTTTTTTGCAACGTCGCTTTTCAAGAGCTCACCGGATACGCTCGCGAGGAGCTTGTTCCTGAGATGCCTTATGTGCCTAAGCCTCCTTTCGGGCCGCCAGGCTGAACAATCCAAATCCCGCAAAGGCTGCGAGCAGCGATGCGCTAAAGATGGCGAGACCCGCAACTTCGGACTGAACCTGATCTGAGAAAGCGAGTTCAGCGATGAAGAACGAGAGCGTGAAACCTATCCCGGCGACGCCGCTAATTCCCGCCATGGCCGTCCATGTCATGGCCTCCGGCAGCACAGCCAAACGCAGTCGAACTGCAAGCCATGTGAAGAATAGGAAGCCGACGGGCTTGCCGATCGCCAAGCCCACGATAATGCCCGCCGCCAATGGCGCCTGCCAGGCATCGGCAAGCAACTCTGGAGCAAATCGGACGCGTATGTTGGACAACGCAAAGAGGGGCAACACCACATACGACACCCACGGAGTCAGCACGCGGATTAAGCGCGATGCGGCTTCGTCAGTGGCTGCAGCCATTTCGTGGATATATCCGAGACCCCGCTGAGCTTGCCGGCAATGTGCGTCAGCCTCGCTAGCATCGTCCGCTTCACTGGCGGCCATCGCTGCTTCTTTCACCTTGTCGATTGGTCGCTGTACCCGCTCGACGAAACGACGTTCGGAGAGACGCGATGTGGTTGGCAGCAGCAGACCTACGGCCACACCGGCGATAGTTGGATGAACGCCGGAACCCAGGACGCCGATCCAGACAAGGATTCCAAGGACAACGTAGGGAGGTGAACTCACCCAGCGCAGCCGTTGAAGGCCGAGAATTCCTGCAAAGGCTCCAGCAGCGACACCAAGATACCAGGGATGGAATGTGGGCGTGTAGGCGAACGCGATAATAAGCAGGCCGAATACATCGTCGATTGCCGCGAAGCCGAGCAGGATACCGCGAACGGTTACCGGCAGTCGGGTGCCGAAAACGCCTACGATCGCGAGACTGAAGGCTGTGTCCATCGCGGCGACAATCCCCCAGCCGTGGCTTGTAGACTGACCGAAATTGATGGCGAGGAAGCACGCGATCGGAATAACCAGTCCGCCAATCGCTCCCGCTAGCGGCAGAACGGCTGACTTCAAGGAAGAGAGGGAACCCTTGACGAATTCGCGCTTAACCTCTGTGCCGATGATCAGGAAGAACAACGGCATCAATCCGTCATTGATCCATTTGGCCAACGACATGCCGATCTCGAGATCGGCATAACTCAACCGGAGAACACCGTCCCATATCGCTTCAAATGCCCCGCCCCAAGGAGAATTCACCGCAACCAGCGCGATCAAAGAGGCCACTAGCAAGGGCCCTCCAGAAATCTCACCCAATGCGAAGAACGGCGAGAATCTCTGAACCATGCCCGCAGCCGGCGAGTGCTGGGCTCGCGCCGCAACCCGGCCTGATACGCGTGGGTTTAGGCTCACGACTTTAGCTCTTCATAAGATAACAGTTTGTGATGTATCGTTACCGCTATGAAACGGTTACGGCGGCGCTTACGTTGCAGCCACTTAACCCAGAACATATGCGCCTCAGCCCACGATGCTGATTTCCCAAAGCGGAAGATTCGCTTGGGTACACGCCCATGTCTCGGCAGCTGGCTGAAAGGGGGGCTCATCAGCGAGCTCTTGGCCGCTCGCGGGGCGGGTTCATAAGTAAGCTTCACTGCCTGGCTGATGCCCGGGGGCGACCGCTCGCCTTCCATCTGACGGTTGGCGAAGCCGCGGATTGCAACGCCTACGGCACTCTGATTGCGCTTCCGGAACAGACGCCAAAGGCGCTGCTGGCAGACAAGGGCTATGATGCCGATGCCATCCGCGCAGACCTTGCGAGCCGTGACATAAAGGCCGTCATTTCAGGCCGATCAAACCGCAGGGTGAGAATCGAACATGACCAGGCGCTCTACAAGCAACGGAACCGGATCCAGCGCATGTTCGGCCGTTTGAAAATCAACCGAGCCATTGCAACGCGATATGATCAGCTTGCCGCCAGCTTCATGAGCATGGTCCATATCGCCGCCGCCCGATACTGGCTCAAATTCGTCCACGCCGCCTAAGTTGTTTATTCTTGTAGGTGCATGGCTCACGGCATGCGACCACTGAGTGCGGTCGGCCCCATTTGGCCACGGCAAAGCTTTCTTTCAGCGGATCTGGACGACTTTGACCCCGGCCTCTTGCGCGACCAGATTCCAATGGGTGTCACTGGTCCAGGCGGGCAGCCCATCGCGCTGGGCAAGGGCCAGGCAGTAGCGATCCCCGAGCGACAGGCCGGCGCTGGCGGTCACCGCGCGCAATCGGCCGGCAATCCTGGAGATCGCTTGGTCGGCCGGAACGATCTCGATCGGCAGGGGATCGAGCATCGCGTCGATCGCGGCCGCAGGCATGCCGAGATAGGCAAAATGGCTGACTACTTCGGCGTAGTTGACCGCCGACATGCGGGCCGAGGCAATCGACTTGGAAACCTTGGCCGCACCGTTTTCCTGTTTCAGCATGGCGATCAGGGCCGAGGCATCGAGGACGAACTCGGTCATTCGCCGCTGTCCTCACGGCGCTGCGCCAAGAAGCCCTCGACCCCGGCATCGGGTTGGCCGCCGGTGTATTGTTTGGCTAACGCCTGTGCGCGCGCCACAGCTTGAGCCGCCGTGCGCAGAACCACGCCGTCGTCCGTTTCTTCGAGGAAGACCGCGCCACCGCTTATGAGCCCAAGCCGCTTGCGCACGTCTGCCGGTAGGCTCATGCGCCCGTTTGCGGTGATATTGACCTGAAGTGTCATGGCAACCTCGTGGTGAATAGTGATCTCGTATAGGCACCGTTAGCACATTGCTTTGCGACATGCCATAGCGGCAAGCATATGGCACAAAATGTAGCATGTGACACAAGCTGGCCAACGCGGCAAAATCGCGGTTTTTACGATAAGTATTATTCTCGTAAAAAAGCATTTGGGTCGGGTGAATGGGGTGTTTTCGGATTTCCTTAATGTCCGGAAGATGGACTGGCGAAAATTCTCACACCGTAAATACCGGACGGATTATCTTCAGCACCGATAATTGAAACTCGACACAGCGAGCCGATCGTCCAATATCCACTACCTCAAGCCGTTTCGCGGCATGCACCAAAATGACCGTTCCTGCCGGTACGGACCATCCGCCAATCTTTTGAGGGGCCGGACGGCAGTGCGCCCCTTTCCGCCATTCAACAGCGATTTCCCAGCGCTCAGAAGCGAACATCCAAGTTCGTCCTCGATTGCGCCAGGATAAATCTTGACACCGCTCGATGCGTGCGAGCGGGAGGAACTCGAGCATTTCGGCGAGAAAACGCCGATGGGTCGCCCCGGTCAGCTCGATTCAAGCACATGTCAGGAAAGGAAAGGTGCTGCATCCCAACAGGACTACGGTCGTCAACGGTTAAGGTTCAGCTTGCGAGTTCGGCGATCGGCGTACGCATATCGAGTTCGAAGCCGTCAGTCTGATAGCGTAGTTCGACTTCGCTTGAACGGCCAAGGCCCATCGCAATTAGTCGCGATCCAAAACCCTTGGCTGTCGGCGCCTTCACCGGGGGGCCGTCAGATTCATGCCACTTTAGATCGAGATGGTCGCCATCGATCGTCCATGACAATCGAACGCATCCGTCAGCAACCGGCAAGGCACCATATTTGGCGGCATTGGTGGCAAGCTCATGCAGTATGAGAGACAGCGCCACCGCAGCGCGGGAGCTGATGGCGAGATCGGCGCCGTCGCGCATGATCTGGCCACCTGGATCATGCGGCTCAAGAGAATGACTAATGACCTCGCGCAGCGATGCCGACGCCCAGTCCTGCTGGAGCAGGATGTCATGCGCATGCCCCAGAGCCGCGAGGCGGTGGCTGAAACTCTTGATCGCCGATGGTTCGGCAGCCCCGCGCAGCGTTTGGGAGGCAATGGCCTGCACCAAAGCCAGCGTATTCTTGAGGCGGTGGCCCAGTTCCTCGTTTACCAGGCTAAGGGTCGCCTGTGCTTTAACCGTATCGGTGGTCTCGATAACGGTATCCATCATGCCCATGATGGTGCCATCGGCAAGGCGCAGAGGGCTGTAGCAAAAGGTGAACCAAGTCTGCTCGTCCTTGCCGGTTCAATCGATGATCAGCGGGAAGTCCTCGATGTAGGTAGCTTCCCCGGCATAGGCGCGTGCAGCGATCGGCCCGATTTCGCCCCAGATTTCAGACCAGATATCCGCGAATGACCGGCCGAGCGCGACATGTTTGTCGCCAAGGATGGGCACAAAGGCGTCATTATAGATCGTGGTGAAGCTCGGGCCCCAGACTATCGCCTTGGGAAAGCGCGAGTCGAGGATCTGGCGGACGACGGCTTCAAGTTCGGATGGCCAGTTATCACGTGCGCCCAGCGGGGTGGTGCTCCAGTCGAAGGCGTCCACGCGCTCGCGCATGGACGGCGCAAGACAAGGCAGTGCGGTTATCTCAGGAACAAGGGCTATATTTGTGGTCTGTCGCAACGTCGTTTCCCCAGTCGCGCAAGCGGGAGCACGAAGCTCTCTGCCGGACAAATGCTCGCTGGGTCATCGTTATCCGATAATCAGGGTGGTAGCACACATGGCGGCACCCGTCTAAGTTTATCGGGACCAGGCCGAATGCACAGACGGGCAGAGCAAATTTCGCCCAACTCTTGCGCCAAAGAGGGCGGTTGAGCGAGTTTGAAGGTCGCCCTGACGATCAGACCATAAACTGGGGATCGTGGGCCTCTCTATCGCGTTCGCCCTGAACACCCACCACATGTAAGGAGAGATGTCATGGCTCAGACCGATATCGCTACGGACGAAACCAATCGCCTCATCGCCTCGAACAAGGTCGAGGGCACCACCGTCTACAACGCCCAGCGCGAAAAGCTCGGCTCCATCTACAATTTCATGGTCGAAAAGCGCACGGGCAAGGTGGAATATGCCGTGCTTCAGTTCGGCGGCCTGTTCGGGCTGGGGAGCGATTATTACCCGCTACCCTGGGACGTACTGACCTATGATACCGATCAGGGCGGCTATGTCGTCAATCTCGACAAGAGCGTTCTGGAAAAGGCCCCCCGTTACGCAAACGACAGCGAGCCAGCCTACGACCGTGCCTATGGGCGAGAGGTATATGGCTATTACGGGCTAAACTACCCCTTCTGATCAGACTGAAGTGGCCGGCCCCAAAGGGGCCGGCTATTCTTTGCGCTTATGACGATTTGTCGCTAAGCGCCTCGCCGCCTTCCTCTTCCTCCAGCAGAACGGCTGCTGAGCCGACGGCCGACAGGCGGACCTGATTGCCTTCGATGGCAGCCACCAGTCCTCCGGAGAAATAGTGATGGTGATCGGCGTGCGAACCGCTGTCCGCTTTCGTCATCTTGATCCGATCACCCTCGACCTTGTCGACAGTGCCGATATGGACGCCATCTGCGCCGATGATTTCCATATGCTCCTTGATTTGGCTCAGGTCTGTCATCTCAGTTCCTTCCATCGCGTGAAAAATCAGTATTCGTATGCTGGGCCGAGCTCGACTTGGCGGCTCCGGGTATCGGGTCGCTATGTCCAGCGCGCCTTGGACGAAGCGATCTAGCCGTTCACAATGATTCCGCCATTTGGATGGAGTACCTGCCCGGACATGTAGCTGGAATCCTCGCAGGCGAGGAACAGGAAGGCGGGCGCGACTTCGTTGGGCTGGCCCGGCCGACCCATGGGCGTGCTCTCGCCAAAATGCTCCAGCTTCTCAGCCTTCGCGCCGCCACATGGATTGAGCGGGGTCCAGATCGGTCCGGGCGCGACCGCATTCACGCGAACGCCATCGCCGACCAGATTTTCCGACAATGACCGCGTAAAGGCCGTGATCGCACCCTTGGTCGAGCTATAGTCGAGCAGATCCTTGCTGCCCTGGTACATGGTGACGCTCGTGCAATTGACGATCGCCGCGCCCGGCTTGAGGTGTGGGCGCGCGGCCTGCGTCAGGAAGAACATACCGAAGATATTCGTCTGGAAGGTTCGACGCAGCTGTTCCTCGGTTATGTCTGTGATGTCGTCATCGGGGTGCTGCTCGCCGGCATTGTTCACGAGAATGTCGATCCTGCCGAATGCATCGAGCGTCTTGCGCACGATCTCATCGCTGAAATCCTTCTCGCCGATATCGCCGCGGATGGTGATCGCCTTGCGGCCTTCCGCCTCGACGATCCGCTTCGTTTCGGCGGCATCGTCATCTTCGAGCAGATAGACGATGGCGATGTCAGCGCCTTCACGGGCATAAAGCGCTGCTACAGCGCGTCCGATGCCGCTGTCGGCGCCCGTGATGATCGCAACCTTGCCCTTTAGACGCTCCGAACCCTTGTAACGGGGCTGCCACTCGGGCTTTGGCTCAAGTTTGCTCTCATGCCCGGGAAGCGCATCTTCGTGAATCATCTGGGCGGTTTCGGTCATGGCGGCATCTCCTTTGAAGACAGAACCCTTTTCCCGCCGATGAGTTCTCCTGTCTGTGAACGGGTGATCGCACGCCTGCGGCAGCCGACACCAAAGGAGATGATCGATGCCACTCAAGGCCCTGGCTCTCAACTGTACGCTCAAGAGTGACGCGAACGAGGCAAGCTCAACCGATGCGATGATCGCGGTGCTGAAGCACGCATTTTCCGACCGTCAGGTCACGATTACCGAGACAGTGCGGGTGGCAACGCTCGATATCAAAGCCGGAGTGACATCCGACGAAGGGGACGGCGATGCCTGGCCTGCGCTGCGCGAGAAAATACTCGCGCACGACATCCTCATCTTCGGCGGCCCGATCTGGATGGGGCAGATCTCCAGCGTCGCCAAGCGCGTCCTCGAGCGCATGGACGCCTTTCTCTCGGAAACCGACGAGAAGGGGCGCATGCCGAGCTATGGCAAGGTTGCGGTGGCGGCGATCGTCGGCAACGAGGACGGCGCGCATTTCTCATCCGCCCAGCTTTTCCAGGCGCTGAACGATGTAGGCTGGACCATTCCGGCGGTCGCGGCATGCTACTGGGTCGGAGAGGCTATGGGGTCTACGGATTTCAAGGATTTGGCAACGACGCCGGACAAGGTGACGGAAACTGCAAAGATGGTGGCGGGCAATGCCGCGCATCCCGCCGGGCTGCTGAAGTCCCAACCCTATCCCGGCTGAGCGGCCAAATCGGTGACGAGATAAGGAGTAGGAGGGCGGCAAGGATGAAGGACACGGGCCTGGTTGCCGCCACGGAGTTCCTTCGTCATCCCTCGATGGTCGGCTCGGCCTTTCCGGCGACAGCGAGGATGGTACGGCACGTCCTGGCACCGCTCACCTGGGCCGATATTCGGGTCGCCGTCGAGTACGGTCCTGGCAGCGGACGCTTCACTTTCGAGATGCTGAGGCACATGCGCCATGACGCGCGACTCCTCGCGATCGAAACCAGCGGCGCATTCGTCGAAAAGCTGCGTGCCGCCTGCGACGATCCTCGCTTGATCGTCATTGAGGGAACCGCCGGCGCCGTTGGGCGCCATCTTGCCGCACATCACTTGGGCCGCGCGGATTGCATACTGAGCGGTTTGCCCTTCTCGACACTCGATCACAGTGACGCGCAAGGCATCATGGATGAAACCGTAGCGGCGCTGGCGCCCGACGGCATCTTTGCAGCCTACCAGATGCGCATAGCGATCCGGCCGCTGATCGACCGGCGTTTCGCATCGGTCCGTTATGGCTATGAATGGTGGAATATACCGCCATGCCACCTTTACTGGGCAACCCAGCCCCGCCGCGACGTCAGTGATTTGCGTGGTACAGATCTGGAAGCAGCCGGATCGGGGAGAAAGCCTGGCGATTGCATGTGACGGCTAGCGCGGGCGAAAACATCCGTTCGTTGAGATCGGCCGTCAGAGTGGCGGGTCGTGGGTCTCATAGTCGCGAGCGAATCTTGCCAGCAACGCGCGTAGCCCGGCATCCTCAACAAGAGCGACCGCATCCGCTGCGCTCAGCCATCTGCGGTTGCGAAGCGCCATCTCCGGCCAGGAGTGCAGAAGCGTGTTGACGAAGAGCGGATAGGCAGCGACCACGATCTCCCGCTTCGATCCCGCCCCGTCTAATTTGGTCTGGTGATAGAAGCCCGCTTGTTGGCTGCTGATGACCCCAAGGACACCCGCCTCCTCGAACGCCTCGCGCGCCGCCGAGGCATGGGGCAGCTTGCCCCGCACATTCCCCTTGGGAATGACCCAGCGACGCTTTCTGCGCGACGTGACGAGCAGAAGCTCGAGGTCGCATGTGGCGGTCCGGCGAAACGGAATGGCGGCGGAGAGCCTGCTGGGCATCAGCCGGGCACGGCAGGAGCGAATGCGCGGCAGGGCGCTGCGGGGGCCGTCATCAGCGCTTCACTGGCGGCGAGGCCTGCGCATAGGTGCCGACCAGCTCACCGCGCGCAACGACCTTGCCGGCCATGGCGGCGAGCAGCTGCTCGCGCGTCGCGCCGATCTGCAGGTCGAGCGGAGCGCTGAGCGCAAAGATCTGGAAATGATAATGATGGGGCGGATCTCCGATCGGTGGGCGCGGGCCGTAATAGCCGGTCGAACCGCGCGTGGTCCGCCCTTGGCGCATCCCCTTCGGATCGGCGAGTTGCAGATCCTTGGGCAGGCCTTCGGGCAGGCCGCCAAGATTTGCGGGCACGTTCCAGGCAACCCAATGAACGAAAGGATTGCCTGCCTGCGCATCGGGATCCTCCATCAGAATTGCCAGATGAGTGGCGCCGGCGGGAAGACCTGACCAAGTCAGCGCGGGCGACTGATCCTCGCCATAGGCACTCTGCCTGAGCGCGATCGAACGATTGGCCATAATGCTCGAACTGGTCACTGCGAGCGTGGCGGTGGTCCTGGTCCTGGTCTCATCGCGGGCAATCGCGAGCGCCGTCCCCTTCGGCCGCATCTCCATCTCGGGCGTGCGGCGCGGGGGCGGCGCCAGCATGGTTCCGGCGTGATCGCTGCCGGCGTAGCTCACCCGGTAGATCACCCCATTGATGTCGTCGGTAAACAGCAGTGCGCCGTCCCTGGCGACGGCAAGGCCGACCGGCCGACCCGACTGGCTCGGCCCGTTGCTGCCGGTCTGGAAGAAACCGCGCACGAACGGCTCGAACTTGGTCGGATTGCCGCTCATGTCGAACCGTACCCGGGCGACCTCGTAGCCCGAGGGCAGCGCGCGGTTCCACGAGCCGCGGAAGGTCACGAACGCGTCGCCCTGAAAGGCCCGGGGGAACATGGCACCGCGATAGAAGGCGAGCTGCATCGGCGCGGCGTGCGCTGTGTAGCCGAGCACCGGCCCAGTGGCAGCCTGATTGAGATCGGCCATGGTAAGATCGTTGGGCGGATCATCCTGCGGATTCTCGCCGCCCATGCCGTAAATATACGGCCATCCATATGACTTGCCCATCTCGATACGGTTGAGTTCCTCGGGCTGCTGTTCGTCGCCGAGCCAGTCGATGCCGTGGTCCATGCCGTAGAGCGCGCCGCTGCGCGGCTGCCAGTCGAACCCGATCGTATGCCGGAGGCCCGAGGCATAGATGGTGCGGCTCTTGCCGTCCGAACTCATGCGCAAGACGCTGGCGCTTTCGGGACTTGTCTCGGTGCAGGCATTGCAGGTCGAGCCGACGCCGAGATAAAGCATTCCGTCCGGCCCCATCGCGATCGAGCGCGCGCTGTGCTGGCCGGCATCCGGCAAGTCGCCCGCCAGCAGTTCGAGCGGGCCGAAACTGCCATCGCCAAGGATCGGCGCCTTCAGCACGTCCTTCTGCGCAACCAGATAGACGGTTCGTCCGCTGATCGCGATTCCATGCATTCCGGGCCGGCGCGCCACGGTTCGCTGCATCTCAGCGCGGCCGTCGCCATCGGTGTCGCGCAGCATGACGACGTCGCCTTCAGCGCGGCGGGTGAGGTAGACGGTGCCGTCATCGGCTACCGCCAGCAGCCGGGCATTGCCCAGCCCTTGTGCGAACATCCCGACGTTGAACCCCTGCGGCACCTCGAGCCGCGCCAGACTCGCGGCATCGGGCTTCACGGCGCGGGGCTCGAGGATCACGCCGGGCACGCGGACATTAGCGGCCTTGGGTTCAGGGAGGGCCTGGCCCTCGGGCTCGACCATGCGCCCACCCACGGTGCCCGCCTGCTGCGCCATCGCCGACGACGAGAGGAAGCCTAGGAGAAGGGCAAGTTGCCGCATGTTTCGGTCCCTGTTCAGGTGTTCAAGCTACCGCCAATTGCGTAACGGGCGGGCACCGGCGTAGTTTCTGAGCACGAGTGTTTTTTCGGCTTGTCGAGGCTTTGCGGCGACCCGCCACAGACTCGGGGACTAATTGTCCAGCGAGACGTTGTGGAACTGCGGGGGGAATCGGCGAGGAGACGGATCATGCCCCGCGGCGACAAGTCGAGCTATACCGACAAACAGAAGCGTAAGGCCGAACATATCGAGGAAGGCTATGAGGATCGCGGGGTCGGCAAGGAAGAAGCCGAGCGCCGCGCCTGGGCTACGGTCAACAAGGAATCCGGCGGCGGCAAGAAGTCGGGTTCGGGCCGCGGCAAGGCGGAGAATCACGAAAGCTCGAGTAAAGGTGGCCGCAAGGGCGGCTCCAGCCAGAGCGCGGAGAAGCGGTCGGCGGCCGCCAAGAAAGGCTGGGAAACGCGGCGCAAGAAGGGGAACGGCTGATGTCTATCCACAAGATGATCGCGCTTCACCCCGATGTCGGCGGTGAGCTGAACGAATTGCTCGCCACTGCCGCACGCCATGCAATGTTCTGTGCGGAGATGTGCACAAGTTGCGCCGATGCCTGCGTCGCCGAAGATATGGACATGCGCCAGTGCATCCGCTCGTGCCTCGACTGTGCGGATGTCTGCACTGCGGCCGGACGGCTCGCAGTCAGGCGTACGGCCCAGAATATCGAGGTCCTACGGCTTATGCTCGAGACCTGTGCCAAGGTCTGCGACGTCTGCTCCGAGGAATGCGCTCGGCACGATCATGGCCATTGCCAGCTCTGTGCGGAGATGTGCCGCGAATGCGCCGCCGATTGCCGGGCTGCGCTGCCGACGGTCAAATGACGGCGGCGGCCGTGGCTGAATTCAGGGCGCAGCGCGACCATATGGTCGACACGCATCTCGCCGGGCGCGGGATCCGCAACCCGCTTGTGTTGGCTGCCATGCGCACGGTTCCGCGCGAGCGGTTCGTGCGCGAAGGCCTCGAGGAGTTCGCATACGAGGATTCCGCACTGCCGATCGAGGCGGAGCAAACCATCTCGCAACCCTATATTGTTGCCGCCATGATCGAGGCCGCAGAGCTCCAGCCAGGCGATCATGTGCTAGAGGTTGGTGCCGGCTCGGGCTACGCAGCGGCAGTGATCGGTTGCATCGCCCGTCAGGTGATCGCAATCGAGCGTCACCCGAGCCTCGCCAAGCTCGCGGCGGCGCGGATGGCCACGCTCGGCTATGACAATGTCGACGTGCGTGTCGGCGACGGCACGCGCGGCGCACCTGACGACGCGCCGTATGACGCCATCGTGGTCGCGGCGGGCGGGCCCCAGGTGCCGCAGGCGCTGAAGGATCAGCTCAAGGTCGGCGGCGTGCTCGTCGTGCCGGTCGGCGATCCTGGCGAACAGAAGCTCTGCAAGGTGACGCGGGTGACCACTGACCGTTTCGACGAGGAGAACCTCGGCGCGGTCATGTTCGTGCCGCTGATCGGGGCTGAGGGCTGGCGCGAAGATGGCAGCCGGGCGGCGAGCAGCCATGTACCCGGCGCTTCGCGCAGCCGGAGCCTGCCCGAGATGATCGCGAAAGCCGCCGAACCATTGCCGGATTTCGACGATCCGGCCTTCGGGCGGGTGTTCGACCGCTTCGCCGACCGGCGTGTGGTGATGCTCGGCGAAGCGAGCCACGGCACCAGCGAGTTTTACCGCGCGCGCGCTGCGATCACGCGCCATCTGGTCGATCAGCACGGCTTCACCATTGTCGCGGTCGAGGCCGACTGGCCAGACGCGGCTATAGTGGATCGATACGTCCGTCACCGTGCCGATCGAACCGACACCGAACCGCCGTTCCAGCGCTTCCCGACCTGGATGTGGCGCAATACCGACATTCAGGCGATGATCGAATGGCTTCGTGCGCAAAACGGGGAGCGGCCCATGGGCGAGCGGGCCGGCTTCTACGGCCTCGACATCTACAACATGTCGGGATCGATCGGCGCAGTGCTCGACTATCTCGACGACGTCGATCCGGAGGCTGCCAGCGTCGCCCGCGAGCGCTACGGCTGCCTCTCACCGTGGCAACGCGATCCGGTGACCTACGGCCGAGCCGCTCTTTCTCGCGGCTACGCAGCCTGCGAGCAAGCGGTGATCGATCAGTGCCGTGATCTCCTGAGCCGGCGGCTCGACTATGATGCGGACGATGGCGATGATTTTCTGGACGCAGCGCAGAATGCACGGCTGATCGCCGCGGCCGAGCGCTATTACCGCATCATGTATTACGGCGGCGCGGAAAGCTGGAACCTGCGCGATACGCACATGTTCGAGACACTCGCGCACTTGCTTGAGGGCAAGAGCGACACAGCCAAGGCGATTGTCTGGGCTCACAACAGTCACATCGGCGATGCTCGTCACACTGACATGGGTATGACCCGCGGTGAACTGAATATCGGGCAGCTGGCGCGCGAGCGCTGGGGCGACGCCGTCGCGTTGGTCGGTTTCGGCACGCACACGGGCACCGTTGCGGCCGCGACCGATTGGGACGGCGATATGGAGGTCAAAAGGGTCAATCCCTCGCGCTCCGACAGCTACGAGCGCCAATTCCACGACAGCGGCGCCGCGCGCTTCATGCTAGACCTCGGCGAGACAGCGCATCCAGCCTTGCGACGGCGGCTGTGCGAGCCGCTACTCGAACGTTCCATCGGGGTGATCTATCGGCCAGAGACCGAGCTCTGGAGCCATTACAGCCAGGCCATCCTGCCCGCACAGTTTGACGCTTTTGTCTGGTTCGACGAGACCCATGCGGTGACGCCGCTCGGTCCTGAGCACCATCGCGGCATGCCCGAAACCTATCCGTTCGGCGTTTGAGGAGAGAAAAAGAGATGTCGCAGGAAAGCTTCAAGCCCTCGCTCAGGATGCCTTCTGCAGCCCGGCGAGGGCTGCGGCTTCGCGAGAGGTTCGATCGCGGCGGCACGCAGGTCGGGGTCGAACGCGCTCACCAGCTCGCCGATCGCCGTGAACTGTCGGTGGCCGATGTGAAATCGATGCATAGCTTCTTCGCGCGCCACGCGGTCGACAAAGACACAAAGACGCACAAGTGGAATTCGGACAGCGATCCGTCGGCGGGGTTCATCACTTGGCTTCTCTGGGGCGGCGATGCCGGCAAGGCCTGGGCCGACCGCAAGGTCAAGGCCTTGGAAAGCTGAGCGCCGATCACGAGGTGTGATCTTCGTGAGGCTCTATGATTTCCCGGCCGCCTGTAACGTTGCTGACTAGATCGCGCTCATCAAAGAAAATTGAGGTAGAAAAAGTCGATCTAGAAAAAAGGAAGACCAAGCGGCAGTGCCGACTACCACGACATCAACTCTAAGGGCTGAAGTAGCGGCGAGCCGCTAGTGTTTAACCGCATAGGCGATCGGCCGGTTTGCGGGAACCAAATGGCGAATTTCGAGTAGAAAGCTGACGCTCACCTCGACGACACTGAATGTGTTGAACTGGTCGGCAGCCGGCGCTGCGTGAGCGGCAGCTATCCTCGAAACCCGATTCTAAACCCGACCGTCGTCTGTGGATGGCTCCCGCGTTGCAAGTACAAATTGATGTATTGGCAGTCGGTCGGTTGCAGTCGTCTGTCCGGCCTGTTTATGCAGTCGGTAGGGACTGCTGGCCCTGATGGGGTCCGCAAACTAGGTCCCAATCGGCTTCTCAGGCTATAACGCCTCTGACAGTCGGAGGGTTGTCCTAGTTCCCGGTCTGACCGGTATCGCCATCACATCGCATCGCGCTTACAACATCGTGAAGCTGGTCTCCTCAGCTTATTCCTTAATGTTGGCCCGCCAGCATAGGTACGTGGCGTGCCTGATAGGTCTCCCCGCGTGTCATAAGAGCCCAGATGACGCGGGCCATCTTGTTCGCCATGGCCACGGTTGCAACCCTAACCGGCTTTCTCGCCAGCAGCGCGAGAAGCCGTGGATCGGCAGTATCGGGTTTGCATTTGGCATAGCGGACTAACGCGGTTGCGCCGATGACAAGCAACTGGCGCAGATATTTGTCACCCATTTTGGTGATCCGTCCCAGGCGTTCTTTCCCACCACTCGATCTTTGCAATGGCGTCAGACCTAGCCAGGCAGCAAACTGACGTCCTGACCGGAACTGATGAGGATCGGTCACCGATGCAGCAAAAGCCGTTGCACCAACAGGCCCTATGCCGGGTATGGTGGATAAGCGTCGTGCTATGTCATCGCTACGTTGCAAGGCGCCAAGCGCCTTGTCAATTTCCCGAAGCCGGGCATGGGTATCTATGGCTTGCCCAGACAGCATACCGACGATCGTTGTCGCCTCTGTAGGAAGGCCTGTATCGATTTCTCCGCCAATAATCTGGCGCGCCATCGAAAGCGCCTTCTCGAGGCCTTCTGGAATAGCGATACCGAACTCAGCAAGCATGCTGCGCATCATGTTCACCAACTGCGTCCGTTGCCCCACCAGTAAGCTACGAGCTCTATGCAGGGACAGAGCGGACTGCTGCTCACGCGATTTTACAGCGACAAACCTCATCGTTGGACGCGTGACTGCCTCGCAGATCGCTTCGGCATCGACGGCATCATTCTTGCCGCGTTTCACATAGGGTTTGACGTAGGCAGGTGGCATGAGGCGCACCTCGTGACCAAGACCGACTAATTCTCGCGCCCAATGATGAGATGTGCCGCACGCCTCGATCCCGACCAGGCATGGCGGTAACTTCCGGAAGAACGGCAGCATCTGCGATCGCCGCAGCGCTTTGCGTATCACGACCTCACCGGTCGCGTTGACGCCGTGAACCTGAAAAACGTTCTTGGCCAAATCCAGGCCGATCGTGGTAATCTCCATGGTGGGTGGTTCCTCTGCTCGGGTTTGCCTGACAGCAACCCATCTTGGCACCTAGATGCCGTGAGCGGGAGCCATCCACCCTATCCGCTTCCGGCCACGCGCGCACGATCCTTGCACTTGCCGCCACGATCAACGCGAGCGATGCTGCTTAAGTGCGGGGGGCTTACCGAGCTGCATTCCTTTCCGCATTGAGCCGCTCGACAAGTTTCTGGATCTCATCTGGATTGAGAATCCAGGTCCGGGTTTTGCGGCCTTCGCGAAGCACGGGCCGCGTCAGCAGGATGCGGGCCTGCTCCTTTGCGAACGGCTTAAAGAGTGAGAAGTGCACTACGCATTCGAGCATCGATCCGATAACCGGCGTCTTGCCATCCAGATCGATCAACGTTGCGGGCTGGTCCCAAGGAATGTTCATCATGACGCGCGCCTATCGCGGGTGACGGCGAAAGCAGAGGCTTATGCCTTTATCCGCAAAATGTATCGATCGCCCGACATACTTCCGGTCCGCCGGCTTCGAGGCAGTCGAATGCCGACAATAGCGCTCGGTATGGATGACCCTGTCGCTTTGGATCTTGCAACCTCACCGCAAAGTGTGGCTGGCCGGATATCGGTACCTTACGGTAACTCGACATCTTGCCGGGTTAAACTGCCATCAACGCGGGGCCGCGCATTGGTCCAAGCCAGCTAGCCAGCGACAATCTCGTCAAACACACGGTTCACGATGACGATACGCGAGTCGTGGTTGATGTCCACCGAGACCGAAATTGGATCGGACAGTGGTGCATCAGATCGCTCCGTCTCCAGATATGTCGCGGTATCGCCGCCGCTGGGCGTATCGCCCGCGCTGTTTTTTTTCGCCTGCCGACGATAAAAAAATGTCAGTTCGTTCAAAACCGTGTTCCTGGACCAATCGTTCGACAGCCAGTTCCGCTTCGCGTCGACTGGAAAATGTGCGTTCAATCGTGGTACTCATGTCGCTATCCTCAGATTTCCAAAGTTCGGAATCGGCATCGTATCATCGCGTTGCGCCATCTTGGGCCGAGCCGGGCTCCGCCATCTTGCGGTGCTGTTCTGCGAGAATTGCTGCCGGCGTCACGTGCGCCACAGCCGCCTGGATCTTGTTCTTCCATCCTGAGACGATATGCGCATCGCCGTTCATCATCGCGTTCCATCCGTCGCGGGCGACGTCGGCCGGATCGCTCTTGCTCTCTGACGCGCCCACACTCGTGTCGAGCATGTCGGCGCGATCGAAGAACTCGGTTTCGACTGGGCCGGGCATCAAAGTGGTGATCGTCACGCCTTTCACCTCCTTGATCTCGTTGCGCAGCGCGTCGGCGAAGCTGTCCACGAACGCTTTCGTGCCGTTGTAGACTGCCTGGAACCTACCCGGGATGAAGCCGGCGATGGATCCCGTGATCAACACCTTGCCATCGCCGCGCATCACCATTCCCTTGAGCACTTGCTGAAGCAGATAGAGAGTGCCAGTAATGTTGGTATCTACCACAAGGCGCCAGTCGGCGACATTCTGGTCCAGGAAGCCGTGCCCCAGGCCCCGGCCAGCATTGGCGCACAGAAGATCGATGCGGCGACCCTCGGCGGCGGAAAGCAGGGCATCGACGCCTTCCAGGGTGGATAGGTCGGCTTGCACTGCGGCTACGGAAACCCCGTGCAGGCGAAAGTCCCGGGCGGCCGCTCCGATCAGCCCTTCGTCGGCAGCGACCAGCAGGTCATAGCCGTTCTCTGCGGCAATGCTCGCCAGTTCGAAGCCGATGCCTGTGGAGGCACCGGTGATGATTGCGAATTTGTCTGCCATGCTGCTTGTCTTATTCGGCCGCGACGGCGGTTTCGGTGAAGCCGGGTTTGAGCACGACCTTGGTGACTTCGTTCTGGTTGTCGTGGAACATCTTGTAGCCCTTGGGGGCATCCTCCAGGCTCATGCGGTGCGAAATGAGAAAGGTCGTGTCGATCTTACCCTCGACGATCGCGTTGAGCAGGGCCGGCATGTAGTGCTGGACGCTGGTTTGCCCGGTCTTCAAAGTCAGGCCCTTTTCCATGAAGGCGCCGAGAGGGAACTTGTCGACGATGCCGCCGTAGACCGCCGGCATCGAGACGCGGCCGCCTTTGCGGCAGGCGACGATGGCCTGGCGGATCGAGTGGATGCGGTCAGTGCCCAGAAAAAGCGAAGCCTTGACCTGGTCGATCACGTTATCGACGAAGAAGCCATGCGCCTCCAGCCCCACCGCGTCGATCACCGCGTCTGGACCGATGCCGCCTGTCATTTCCATCAGCGCTTCGTACGTTTTCGACTCCTCGAAGTTGATGGTCTGCGCGCCGAATTTTCGCGCCAGTTCCAGGCGGCGCGGGAAATGGTCGATGGCGATCACCCGCGCCGCGCCCATCAGAAACGCCGACTGAACCGCGAACAGTCCGACCGGACCACAACCCCACACAGCGACGGTGTCGCCGGGCTCGATGTCGGCGTTTTCGGCGGCCTGCCAGCCAGTGGGCAGGATGTCGGAAAGGAACAGCACATCGTCGTCGTCCAGCCCTTCGGGCACGACGATCGGACCGACGTCTGAAAACGGTACGCGCACGTATTCGGCCTGGCCCCCCGCATAGCCGCCGGTCAGGTGGCTGTAGCCGAACAGACCTGACATCGGCTGCCCGTAAAGCTCCATGCCGATGTCCTGATTGTCGGCCGGGTTGCCGTTGTCGCAGGCGGAATACTGGTGTTTGCCGCAGTGGTAGCAACTGCCGCAGGCGATGGTGAAGGGAACGACGACGCGCTGGCCCTTGACCAGGGTGGATCCGGGGCCCGTCTCCACGACTTCGCCCATGAACTCGTGGCCAAGGATGTCGCCGGCCTTCATCGTGGGAATGAAGCCGTCGTAAAGGTGCAGATCGGAGCCGCAGATCGCGGTCGAAGTGATCTTGATGATCGCATCACGCGGATTGAGTATCTCGGGATCGTCGACCGTGTCGACGCGCACGTCATGCTTGCCATGCCATGTGAGTGCACGCATCAGGCCTTCTCCTCTTCGAGCTGTGCGCGGGTGCGCGACGAGGTGGCGACTTCGCCGGTTTCCATCAATTGTTTGAAGCGCCGTAAGTCGCGCCGTGCCTGGATGGCGGGTTCGCGCTGAAACATTTTAGCGATGAGCTTGCCCAAGACCCCGGCTGGTGGATCATAGACGATCGTCGCGGTGACGATCGTGCCGCGAGTCCCCGCATCTTGAAATTCGATGCGGCCGCCGTTGGGGACATCGGCATCCCCGGACGAGGCCCAGGCGATGAGTTCACCGTCCTTCTCTTCGGTAATGCGGGCATCCCATTCGACGGTCTTACCGCCGGGGGCTTTCACGACCCAATGAGACAGTTCACGCGAAGGCACGTCTACCCGCACGACGTTTTCCATGAAAGTGGGAAGCCGCGCGAAGTCGCGCCAGTATTCGTAGAGTTCGGCGCGGGACCGGTTGATCGTCACGGTCCGCCCGAACAATGTGTCGCCTCGCGTTTCCGGAAGCGCCTGGACTGCGCTATCGCGCGTTTCCTGGGATTTGGATGTCGTGGGCGGGGCGTCGTCATTCCGGCGTGCCATTCCTACTCTCCATCTGCTTGGATATGCAGCCGGTCCATTGAATAGGACGGCTTTCATAACCCAAACGACGAGAGCGCGCATAAAGACCCTGGAATTCGCCTAGATAATCTCGTCAGGGAAACGCCTTGGCGCAACGGTCGGTCAGGTTGCGAGCATATCGAGAAGGCTCGCGATCCGCGCGACGCGTTCGTCGTCGGAGGCAAGGGGCTGCGACAGGATCCAGCGCCCCTTCTTTTCGACAAATCCCGCCGCCCCGACCTCGATCGTGCATTCGGGGCGCAGCGTGAGGGCTATCGCCGCCGGGCCTGCATCGATGCGCGCGATCAGCAACGCCTGCGCGGCAAGACGGATGCGGGCATGGGCCAGCAGCCGTTCCGCTTCGGCAGGGAGCGATCCGAAGCGATCCAGGAGTTCGGCCTCGAAGGAATCGAGCGCATCGTCGGTCTCGATGCGCGCCAGTCGGACATAGAGGGACAGTCGCAAGTCCGCCTCCGGTATCCAGTTCTCGGGAAGGGCGCCGGTCGCACCCAGATTGAGGTCGGGGCTCCATCGCTCGGCATTCTCGCCGCGGGCGGCCTTCAGCGCGATGCGCAGCAGGTGCTGGTAAAGATCGACGCCGATCAGCTTAATGTGCCCGGCCTGGTCCTCGCCCACGAGATCGCCCGCACCCCGCATGTCCAGGTCTTGGCCGCTGATCGCGAAACCGGCGCCCAGCCGGTCGAAGGTGGCGAGCGTGCGCAATCGCTTGAGCGTGCGCGCCCCGATCGCGTTCTCGCTTTCAATCAGCAGGATGACTTGCCCGCGCCGATTTCCGCGCCCGACACGGCCGCGCAGCTGGTGCAATTGCGCCAGCCCGAAGCGATCCGCGCGCCAGACGATCATAGTGTTTGCGCGCGGCACGTCGAGGCCGGCTTCGATGATGTTAGTCGCCAGCAGGATATGCCCCCGGCCATTGCCGAACCCGACCATTACCTCGTCGATTTCGCCGGGCGACATCTTCCCGTGCGCCTGGACCAGGGTCAGATCTGGGGCTGCTCGTCGTATCTTTTCAGCGACCTTCGCCATGTCCTCGATACGCGGCACGACCACGAAGCTCTGGCCTCCCCGGGCTTTTTCGCGGGTGAGGGCGGTGCGGATAAGTACATCGTCGTACTCGCCGATGCTGGTGCGGATTGGCTGTCGCCGGGCCGGAGGCGTGGCAATGACCGACATCTGCTGAAGGCCCACGAGCGCCGCCTGCAAGGTGCGCGGGATCGGCGTCGCGCTGAGGCTCAGGATATGGACCGTCCCCAATCCGCGCAGACGGGCCTTGTCGGCGGCACCGAAGCGTTGTTCTTCGTCGATTATCACCAGCCCCAGCCGTGCGTACTTCACGCCTTTCGCCATTACCGCTCCGGTACCCACGACTATATCAATCGACCCGTCGGCAAGCCCGGCCTTTGCGGCCTTCCTTTCCACACTGGTACTGAGCCGTGAGAGGCCGACGATCTCGATCTTCGTCCCCTCGAAGCGACGGCGGAACGTCTCGAGATGTTGCCGCACGAGAACGGTTGTCGGTGCCGCAACCACGACCTGGAACCCTGCCAGCGCCGCCAGCGCGGCGGCCCGCAGAGCGACCTCCGTCTTGCCGTAGCCCACGTCGCCGATGATCAGCCGGTCCATCGGCCGCCCGCTCGACAGATCGTCCCTGACGGCGGCGATCGCCCGGGCCTGGTCGGCCGTCTCGTTGAAGGGGAACCCGCCAGCGAGCCGTTCGTAAGCAGCGGGATCGGGTTCCATGACCGGCGCCTTCAGTGTCTCGCGCTCGCGCGCCAGCTTCGTCAAAGCCTTTGCGCTCTCCTCGATCGCGGCGTTTACAGTCGCACGGCGCTTTTGCCAGGACGAACCATCAAGCTTGTCGAAAGTCACGGCGTCGCCGTCGGCACCGTAGCGCCAGATCCGGTCGGCCTCGTCAACGGAAATCAGACGCCGGGCACCGCCCGCATACTCGAGCACGATCCGTTCGACCGAAGGCGGGGCGCCTCCATCGCCGTCGGCCGGCGAAGATTCCAGTCCCTGGATACGTGCGACGCCGTGGTCTTCGTGGATCACCACGTCACCGCTGCGTACGTCGATGCCGATGTGCCAGGGGTTCGTGCCGGCCGGGCCGCCATCGCCGATCAGTGCGCGACTGCCCATGAGGTCGGCCGCCGCGATGAACACTATGCGCTCGTCGACGTATCCGGCGTCGACCGGAGCCATGATGCTGCCCCCGCAGCCGGCGGACAACTCATCCATGTCAGACCAGCCCCTGAGCTCCACGATTTCCATCGCCAGGCATCGGGCGATCCTGCCCCGCAGGAAGCGCAGGTCTCGCGCGCTGCCGGCCAGTACGAACTTGCGTCCGGATGCCAGAAGCGGGTTTGCGAAGCGAGCCATGGCGGCAAGCGGCGAGCGCTCGTCGGCAAAGCGCGGGACTGCCGTGAAGTCCATATCGAAAGGCGGCGGTGCCCAGGCTTTGCACGCCGTCTTCCAGGGGCCATCCTCTATCGCATCCAGGCGTCTGTCACCGGCAGCGTCGCGGGCAAGCTGGATAAAGCGCTTGCGGCGATGGTCGGCCTTGTCGGAGAATACGAGTATCCCCGGCGTAAGGTGGGCAAGGATGGATGTCGGTTCGCCAATAGGCGGTTCGGCGGCGCGGCCTATTTCCAGGCTCTCCAGATCAGCGCTGGTAAGCTGGGTCACGGGATAGTACGATCGGACCGCAGCGATCCTGCCCGCTGACAGTTCGATGCGTGCCGGGCCGCTGGCATCGGCGGGAAAAATGTCTATCACTTCGCCGCGTACCGCCATTTCGCCCGGCTCGTCGACCCGGTCGTCGGCAAAATATCCCAGCTCTTCCAGTTGTATCGCGAAAGTCTGGGTGTCGGCCTCGTCGCCGGGGTGCAGGCTGGGCGGCGCGCTGTCGAACGCGTCAGGGGTGGGGTAGCACCGTGCGGCAGCTTCCCCGCTCAGGATGCAGGCGACGTGGGTGCCCTGGGCCAGCCGAAGCATCCGCAGCGCGGATGCGCGACGTCCCGCGTTCGCGGGGCTCGCGGGAGCCGTTTCTCCCGGAAGGGCATCGCTGGAGGGCACGTGCACGACCTTCGCCAGAGGAGACAGCGCTCTGACGGCGTCGGCCAAAGCTTCGGCCTGCTGCTCGTCGTCCGCGAGGAATGCGATAGACTGCTCGGCAAGGGTCTGCGCGATGCGGACCGCTGTGAAGGCCAGGTTCATGCGGCACCTGGACCGCTGACGCGCCAATGGTTCGTGGACAGAAGCCTTGCCCATTCACCGGGTTCGCCCCGCTTGGTCATGTCGGTCAGAACCGGTTCCTCTCCGTTCGAGCAAGCCGCCAGCGCGTTGCGGGCCTCCATCGTCACGTCACAACGCACGGAGAAGCGAAAGGAGAGGCAGCCTGCCGGCTATATTTGATTGATCTATGTTGATGCCCGCATTGCTACGCCACCGTGCATCGTCTCGGAGGTTAGACGAGCCCGTGAAGAAAGCGTGGCAGCGGATCGATGGTAGCTTGGCCGAACAGTCTGCCCGGATTGGCGCAAGACGGTTCGTTGCCGCCGGATTGGAAACCGGATCGGGAAAGCGGATATTCCTCGTGCATGCTGAAACTCTGCTCAATCTTCGCTTGTTAGCAAAGGCAACAGGAGGGATCGTTGGCTGAGCAAAAAACAGATGACCGACGCGGATTGCAGGCGACGAAGCCGACGGCAATCCCGGCGCCGGGTTGGAAGCAGGTTCTGGTCCGCGCCTGGCGTGAGGCAAGCCAGGACAACTTGGGGCTCATCGCTTCCGGCGTAGCTTTCTGCGCGGTTCTGGCCCTGGTGCCTGCACTGGGCGCTATCGTGATGACCTATGGCCTGGTTGCCACGCCCGAAACTGTAGCTTCCAACGTGGCATCGCTGACTGCGATGATGCCGGAGGACGCAGCCCGGCTCATCGGAGAACAGCTCTCCAACGTCGTCCATACTTCGGACGGCAAGAAGGGTATCGGACTCTTCGTCGCGCTCGCAATTGCGCTCTACGGCGTAATGAAGGGAGCATCGGCACTCATTGTCGCTCTCAACATCGCGTACGACGAGGAGGAAGGCCGTGGATTCTTTCGCCTCAATTTCCTTGCATTCAAGATCGCGGCTGGCAGCGTCACTGTGGCGATCATTGCCATGGTTGGTATTGCGGGGTTGCCGACGCTCACCCAAAATGCGGTTTCGACACAAGGGTTTATCGCTGTTCTCGTCACCACCATATCGTACGCGTTGATCGGTCTTGTCGGCGCAGCGCTTGCCGCCACGATCTATCGCTACGGGCCGGACCGTGCTCACGCCAAATGGCGGTGGCTCACGCCTGGATCGATTTTCGCTTCGTTATCATGGATGGTCATGACTTTTGGTTTCGGGCTCTACGTCGCGAATTTCGGCAATTACGACGCCACCTACGGCTCGCTCGGAGCTGCAATGGTACTGCTTACCTGGTTGTACCTTTCAGCCTATGTGCTGCTGCTTGGCGCCGAGATCAATTGCGAACTCGAACGCCAGACTTCGCGAGACACGACTACAGGCACCGAGGTGCCGCTTGGGCAGCGGGGGGCTTACGCAGCCGATACTGTCGCAAGTATGGAGTAAGACCTGGTATCCTGACAGGATGACCCTGGTGGCGCTCGCCGATGATAACGCAAAATATTGCACGACCCGTCGGGTACTGTTGCGATGCCGGCTGTCAGCCTGCGTGTATGTTGGCACCGGAACCAATCCCATCCTGCACCCTTGATACCGGACAAGGAGAAAAGACATGATTGGTAAGATTTTTGGCGCGATCGTAGGTAACAAGGCGGCCAAACATGTGAAGGGAATGAGTGGCCCGAGCGGTGCTCTGCTGGGGATTGCCGCGCCCGTCGTGTTGCGGCGGCTCGGTCCCCTTGGAGTGATCGCCGCCGCGGCAGGGGCCTTTGCTTACAAGAAGTACAATGATCGCCCTGAAGTCAAGAAACCGAACGGCGCACGGTCTTCCGGGTTCTCCGAACCTACACGCAAGCAGGCCTGACACTTACGACCCTGTATGGCGCCGGGCCATGTCCCAAGGGCTCGCACCGGCGTCATATGAAGCAGTGCCGGCTTTTTCTGGACAGTATTCCAACCAGAAGCCCTGTGTGCGCAACTGCCGCCATTGAAGACGACGAAAGCGCGGTGCTCTCGAGCCTTCAAGGCGAAGGGCAAGAAGGAGCCTCTTCGAAGGGGTTCCACGCAGGTGGAATTGGCCGCCATGCTTGGCATGGATCATAGGGACAAGTCCCGCCAGAGGGCTATGGAAGTAAGGACGGACAGTCAGATGATCGTGGGGCATGCCGCCCTTGATCTGATGACCGGAACGGTGGTACAAACGGCAAGCTGGTGTTGTTTCACACGGCCGACAAACGGTCTACGAGGACGGGACCGCCTCGCATGTCGGCCACTCGTGCAGGCAAAATCCTAAAACGCCTGTTTGCCATCCTCCGCCGGGGAATCTTTCTCGTCAGGCGAATGATTATCCCGCCTGAATTCTTGTAAAAGTTCCGAGGTGATGACGTATTCGTCCTGAAGCTTGTCGCTCCGCGACCAAACGAAATCTGCTGCTGGGAGAAGCGTGCCGAGTTGGTCATCGAAGACAGGTAAGGCAGTTTCCGCATCGATCGCTGGCTCGAGATCTCCGAGTTCCTCAAGCACCTCGCCGGCGATGAAGAATCGGTAGCGCGTCGCCTCCCACTGACCTGGAAATTCGACAGCGTAACGATCCTGCGACCATTTCCGAACGGCTGTCGTGAAAGTCAGATTTGGCATGGCCGTAATCCTTTATACTCGCAGGAGATCAAATTGGAGAAATGTCAAAGGTTCCAGAATTAACGTGATGCGGGTCGGCATGATGACGTATCGCTTGCGATGGCTGCCCCTGGCCGAGAACGCCCGACGCTGATTAACTGTCCGGACCGACCGGCACCCAATCTGACAACGCCATGCTGGTGGTAGGCTCGGTCCGGGCGTCCATTGAGCCTTTCATGATTTCGAGTGCCCATTTTTGCCGGCTATCGTCTTCACCGGCGATGGCATTGGACGGAACCCACAACGAGTAGTCCCGCATATGGGCATCCGCAGCGGTGAAGAGAATACAGATATCGGCCGCGACCCCGGTAAGCACCAGTCGGGTAACGCCCAGTTGGGGCAGCAGCACAGGAAGATTTGTGGCATAAAATCCGGAAAACTGCGGCTTGAGGATAAAATAATCCCTTTTTCTCGGACGCAGTTTTTCGGCAATCGGGTTTTCTCGCTCCAAAGCGCGGTCGATCAGAGCCGAACGGTCCGAATGCCAATCTGAAAAATTATCGTTCACATAGACGATGGGATAATCACATGCGTCGAATTGCTGGATGAGGGCCTCGATAGACGGGACGATTATCTTTGCACGCGGCTCCAACACTTTCGCCCCCGGAAAATCGAAACGATTGATCATGTCGATGATCAGCAGGGCGGCGGGTGCCGAAGTAAGTTCCATTTGAATGGGCCGTTCTACGTTATGGAAGAGGTCATGTTACAAATGAGGAGATGCTCCGGGTCTTCAGGCCGGGCCCAGCTCCCTGTTTTCTCGACGGGATCAGCTGACGCGGTGCAGACCTTCGGTTTGCTCCGCTTCGCCAACCACGACGAGGTCGGGACGGGGTGCGATTTCGTTCCGCGTAGACCTTGATGACGCAGCCAAGGCATTTGGCGATTTCCTTATCGCTCTTGCTCGTCATATTGTTCGTCCTCTCACTGGAAATTCGTGGTCGGCCTGTTGTTCATGCATCATCAGGGGTAGGGTGCGCTCTTCAAAAGCCGGGCGAGGTGAGCGGCATTGCCTGCCACCATATCCGCAGTCTTCGAGACGATTTCGGGGGTCTTTTCCAGATCCTTGAAATCGGTCGAGCCCATCGCTTCGCCCACCCAGTAGCAGGCAGCAACCGCAGGAATCGTCCATCCGACATCGTTGAGTGCCTGAAACAACTGCGCACAGGAGAAGTGCGCGCCGTCCTCATTTCCAACGATTGCCGCAACGGCGACCTTGCCATAGCTAGGCATGCGCCCGGCCTTGTCGGTTTCGTTGAGAAACGCATCCATGCGCTCCAGGACGCGTTTGGCGACGCTGCCGATCTGCCCCATCCAAATCGGGCCGCCGAACACCAGGATGTCGTGGTCCAGGATCTTATCGCGAAGCGCTGGCCAGTCGTCGCCTTTCCCCTCGTCAGATGTCACACCTGGCATGATATTGAGGGACGCGACGCGGACGGTTTCGGTGAGGAAAACTTCTCTTTCAGCGAAAGCCTTTTCTAGCACCGCGATCATCGTATCGCTCGAAGATGCCTCGTTCGGATCTGATTTCAGCGAGCAATTGATAGCCAGGGCTCTGAGCACCATCGAGGATCTCCGTGGAAGGCGATCTCGGTCTGGGACCGCTTGAATAAGCAACGTCTGGCGGATGGATGGGTTCACAGGATTGAGTTACTTCGCCGCGTGCCGTGTCCTGTTCGTTCGGAAGATGGTGGAACCGCTCGCATCGCTGCATGTTGCGATCGTATATGGTTCGCGAGGAAAGCCGATGTCGAGCAAGCCCATCCCGTCACCAACGAGCAGCGCGCGAATTTCCTTTTCAGAGTTTATCCGGGACCCGGCGAAGGTCGGATCGGCGTTTCCAGCAACGCAGCGTTTGGTTAAGCGCGTGTTCCAGCGGATCGATTGGGCGGGAATGAGGGTATTGGTGGAGTTCGGCCCAGGAACAGGCCGATTTACGTCAGCAGCGCTGGCGCGGCTGCATCCGGGGGCTAGATTAATTGCGATTGAGCCCGGGGGCGAATTCTTCGAACACCTGAAGGCATCCTTACGGGATCCGCGACTTTGCGTAGTTCGCGGCTGTGCGCAGGACGTCAAAAAAATTCTTTACGATCACGGCCTGTCGCATGCCGATTGCATCATATCGGGATTGCCATTCTCGACGCTCGATGACGTTGTGGCGGAGCAAATCGTCGACGCCAGCGCATCGATTCTTATGCCAAGCGGCATTTTCGCCGCCTATCAGATGAGGAAGAGTGTGAAGCCTCTGCTGCAGCGGCATTTCTCGTCGGTTCGCAGCAGCTATGAATGGTGGAACATTCCTCCTTGCCACGTCTATTGGGCCAGCAATCGCCGGTCTCCTTCTATCGCCTCATCTGCGCTTTAAGGAAGATTTAGTGATGCGCACCTTTTTTAAAAGTAATGGTCTGACGCTCGTACTGTTGCTGCTCTTCGCATGCAGCATCCTAGGCCAGTGGTTTACCGGATGGCGGGTCGCGACCGAGGAAGCGGTCCGCCACGGACAGTCCCCCGATAGTCTGTGGGCCTATGCGCGAGGTCCCCAATTCCTTTCCTCTGTTTTCGAAAACTGGGAGAGCGAGTTTCTTCAGATGTCCGCCTACGTGATCCTCACGGCTATTCTTGTGCAAAAGGGATCATCGGAATCCAAAAATCCTGAGGCCCCGCCTCGCGATGCCGATCTTGCCCTTCAGGCAAACAAACCTGGGGCGCCTCATATTCTCAAGCGGGGGCGATTCTGGCGTGAACTTTACGCCCGATCTCTCGGAACTGCACTGGGCGCCCTGTTCCTGATATCTTTCGTGATCCATTGGACGCAAAGCGCGCGCTCAGCGGCAGAGGAAGCGCTGCGTCATGGTGATGTGCCGTCAACGCTGATGGATTATCTCCTGGATCCCCAGCTATGGTTCGAATCGTTTCAAAATTGGCAGAGCGAGTTTCTGTCGACCGCCATTTTGGTGGTTCTATCGATTTTCCTGCGCCAACGGGAATCTCCTGAATCGAAACCCGTCGCAGCCCGCCACGACCAGACCGGGAACTGACTAAGGATGGAGGGCGCAGCCGTCCCTCAGCTGAGACCGTTGTGCTCTTTGACGCCGGTCTCTTGTTCCTGGTCCAGTTTTTCTGCGTGCCAGATGTTTCGACCGGCGAAGACCAAAACGATGACGGCAAGAATAACTGCTACCACGAAAATGCCGGCGCGCCCGCGCCTTCGAGCGCTCGGCTTGTCGTGATCGTTGATCATTTGGTTGTGCCCTTGGCGCGTTGATCCTCCGGATAGTCTTCTGGCTTCACCACGCCGACGTTGGGGCGATCATCGACCTCTTCAGGTTTCAAGGCGCCTTCCTTCTGCAGATGTGGATCGACAGCGTCGGGACGAACGTCACCCAAGGGACCTCGCTTGCTTGCGTTATCGTCTGTTTTAATCATCAGATCACTCCTTCAGGCTGTAACAAGATTGACTGCAGTGGGCTTTGCCACCGGCAATCCGTCCGATTTTGACATGGCCAGAAGCTCGGTCTTGCGTGCCAGCATGCGGTCACGCAGTTCGACAAGATCGATGTCCGCCTTGCGGCACTGCGCGAACATGCCTTCGGAGGGCATTTCCTCTTCATGGACGTGATGTTTGATTTCTTCGGACAGCACCTTGAGCTTGGCTGCGAAGAAGCTGTCTTCTGGCGAGGCTGCCTCGATGTCGTTGATCAGAATCTTGGCGCCGTCGTGTTCGACATAAGCTTCGTCGAGGGTGTCGTCCTCGATCTTGCCTCGAAAACTCGGATAGAAGATTTCTTCTTCGATGGCCGTGTGGATCTTGAGCTCGACGCAGATCTGGTGCGCGAGCGATTTCCTCTGAGCCGGTGACCGCGCAGCCTCGAACTTTTCGAACAGACTTTCGACAGCCCGGTGGTCGGCCTTCAGCAGGGCAATTGCATCGGTGAACTGTGTCATGGGATTCTCCGTTGCATGGGTACTTAGATAAGTGCGATGTAAGCCAACTCGTTCCCCGATCTCCCTCATCTCCGCTGACGCCGGGCTGAGCTGCATTCAGCTTCAGCGTTATGAGGAAATCATCGCGCAAGTCCTCGGGCGTACAGCACTCGAGATCGGTGCGCATGGCGTTGGTGTCTTTCGCGACATGACCCGAGCCTGCAGCGCGCCACGTTCGGCATGGCAAGCCCGTGATCGTTCGAACCTCAGGGTAAACGTCCAATTTCCTCCTGCGCTTTGGTCGCGATTGGGGCCGGCGCTCAGCAAGCCTTCGATAGCGACTTCAATGCTACGGCTCAGCGTATCTTCACTGCCATGCCTAGCTTTAGCAGTCGTCTTTCATTCCAATTGGATCCTGAAACCATTTGCGCACGCACTGTGTTGATGCCCCTGAGAACGTCTTGAAAGGACCCTGACCGTGCCCTCGACTCCCAAAACGACCGAAAACCCTGATCAAACGGGGGCCAGCAAGCGCACTAACCGCAAAGCCGAAGAAAAAGTCTCGCCCGGGGATACAAACGCAACGATTGCTGGGCAGGGCCAGGGAAGCCCCGCCATAGTGACGACCGACATCAATGAGCCCAGAGCGCCCAAACCGACCGCTGACCGCCCGGACCGCGGTCCAAGTGGGGCAGCGACAGCGGGGAAGTTTCCGAAGAGTTTGCCGGAAAAGTCGTGCGATTGAGCGGAGAGAAGGCTGAAGACGGCAGACAGATTTCAGCGCAGTCAGACCGTTTCATTGCGCTCTTTGATAAACTCGCGAGTTCGGGCAATTGACCGCCGCTAAGGGCAGATGAAACGCCAAGGATTTGCCGTTTCGGGCGAACGAAGGAGCAACGCGCATGATCGATCGACTTAGAAAACTGTCCCGCGGTGCAAGCAAACGGGCAGAGAGAAAGCGGCTCTTGTATACGCTGGAAGAAACTGCCGCAAAGGCAGTCGTGACAGCCTCCGTAACTTTCGCGGTAGGATTGTTGCTCAAGAAGATGTTCGAGCGGTCTGTTGCGCAGGCGGCGGAAGAGGGCGCTAAAACCGGAGTTGAGCAGCATATGGAATGAGGTGGAAGGACACCCGGAAAGCCGCTGGCCCCCGGTTGTGGCTTACGTCAGGCTCTTGCGTGAAATCTGGGGTGTCGCTGGTAGGCCGGGTACAGCCGATGCTTCCCTTCAAGAGGCCCAAACAAGCCGTGACAAGGTGCACTTTGTCGATTTTTTTGTTTGCGCTCTCCTACCCCCTAGTCGCTTTCGTTAAGAGGGCCTGCGCCGGGGCGCTTTCAGCGCGTTTGACTGCTTGAGATGATGCAACGAAAGATACCAATGGGCGTTTGCCTCGGTGCATGCCGCGCGAGGGAAGTGGATTTGTCATCAAGCGCATCTTTGGAAGACATCTTTCCTGGCGAGTCAGAGATGGCGTGCCGGATGCGGGCGTTCGATTGGAGCACGACCTCCCTGGGCGATCCGCGCGATTGGTCGGAGACGCTCAAGATCCCTTTGCGCATGCTACTGACATCCAAGTTCGAGATGTGGCTGGGCTGGGGAGACGACCTGCTGTTCTTCTACAACGATGCCTACATCCCGACGCTGGGCATCAAGCATCCCGATATGCTTGCGAAACCCTTCAGCGAGGTTTGGGCTGAAGTCTACGCCGACGTCGCCGACCAGGTCGAGAAGGTCCGCGCAGGTGAAGCGACTTGGAATAACGCTCTCCTTCTCCTGCTGGAACGCAGCGGCCACCCCGAAGAGACCTATCACAGCTTTTCCTACAGCCCGCTCTACAGTGTCGATGGAAATGTCGAGGGTTTGCTGTGCATTGTCAGCGAAGAAACCGAGCGCATCATCGGCGAACGCCGCCTCGAAACGATACGACGTCTGGGCGCCAATCTTGTTGGCGCCATGGACGAAGCGGAGGTGCGAGCCGCTGTCTGCGATGCTTTCGCCAGCAACCGGTATGATTTTCCCTTTGTCCTGTTTGCGTTCGGCGAAGAAAGAAGCATGCGCTTTGCAGCCTGTACGCCGGACGCCGTAGATATAGCGGGGCACGACTGGCATGCCGGCCAGACCGCCTTGCCGGCCGGTCAGTCTCGCCGCGTAACCCTGCGAGAAGAGGCTAACTGGCCGAGCGGCGCCTGGGAGATTGCCCCGCGCGAAGCGCTAGTCGTTGCGATCCCCGGCCCCGGCGATCAGCCGGCCTTCGGATCACTGGTTCTTGCGCTAAGCCCCTATCGCCGCGACGAGGCAGGGTTGGCGGACTTCGCCCGTCTCATCGCGGGTCAGGTGAGCGGAGCGCTCGCAAACATTGCGGCGCTCGATGCCGAGCGGCGGCGGGCTGATCGGATTTGGCTTCACAGCCGCGATCTGGTCGTGGTTGTCGATGCCGAAGGGGTCTTCCGCGCAGTAAGCCCATCCTGGACCCGCATATTCGGTTTTGATGCGCTGGATGTTGTCGGGAAACCCTTTGCGGATTTCATCGTGGCGGATGACTTGGCGCCGAGTAACGAAGCACTAGCAACCGCGCTGAGCGAGGGAGATCTGGTCGGTTTCGAGAACAGGTTCCGCACCATCGACGGAGGATCACGCTGGGTTTCCTGGCATACCGCGATGGAGGACGGGCTGGTCTATGCCTACGGGCGCGACGTAACCGAACAGAAGATCGCCGATGAGGCTCTGGCTACCGCCGAGGACGCTTTGCGGCAATCGCAGAAGATGGAAGCGGTAGGGCAACTGACAGGCGGCATTGCCCACGACTTCAACAACCTCCTGCAGGGCATAAACGGATCCCTCGAGATAATGCAGAAGAGGCTGGAGGAGGGGCGCACATTGGACATTTCGCGCTGGCTCGAAGGCGCGAAGGCTTCGGCGGACCGGGCGGCAGCACTGACCCATCGTCTGTTGGCTTTCTCTCGCCGTCAGCCGCTCGATCCGCGTCCCGTCTCGGTCAATCCGCTGATCCGCGCGATGGAAGATTTGCTCGGCCGCACGCTGGGCGAAAACATCAAAGTCGCCGTGGATTTTGAATGCGATCTGTGGGGCACGCGCTGCGATCCCAATCAGCTTGAAAGCGCGATACTCAACCTCGTGATTAACGCGCGCGATGCGATGCCTGAGGGGGGCAGCGTTACGATTCGAACCCGCAATTGTCGTTTCGATGGCGCCGAGGCAGAGGGCCGGCGCGAACTTGTCCCGGGCGACTATGTCTGCATCAATGTCGAAGATAGCGGCGTCGGAATGGACAAGGCGACGATCGAGCGTGCGTTCGAGCCGTTCTTCACGACCAAACCCCTGGGACAGGGGACAGGTCTCGGCCTTTCGATGATCTACGGGTTCGCTCGGCAATCCGAAGGGCGGGTCGAGATACATTCCGAACCCGGCCGGGGCTCCAGCATCAGCATCTTCCTCCCACGCTGCATGAACGAAGGTGCGGTGCGACCCCGGGTCGCTTCGCAGGAGCCGGATGCAGCAGCGGCCTCAGGCGAAGTGGTGCTTGTCGTCGAGGACGATCCAGTGGTGCGCGGCCTGATCAGAGAAGTCCTTGCAGAACTTGGATACACCGCTCTTGAAGCTACTGACGGTCCTGAGGGACTTAGAATCCTTCAGTCGGATGAAAGGGTGGATCTGCTCGTAACGGATATCGGATTGCCAGGCCTCAACGGTCGCCAGATAGCCGACGCCGCGAGGGCTCACAGACCCGACCTCAAAGTTCTTTTCATGACCGGTTACGCCGAGAATGCGGCGCTGCCGACAGGATTTCTCGAAAGGGGCGTGGCGATGGTGACCAAGCCTTTCGCGATGGATAAGTTTGCTTGCCAAGTGCAATCGATGATTGACGGCGGCGACTAAAGCGCCGCATAATTCCAGCCTCATTGGCCATTGCATCCCGGCAAAAGGCAGGAAAATTCGCCAAGGTAGAGCAGATCAGGATCTGTTGAGCGCCCACCTGCCAGAACAATTTGCCTGGCCCTGCAGGTCGGCTATCGGCTCATCGCCGATAGCCTATCTCTGACCAGTCCCCACCATCGAGCGGTGCAATCTTCGCAAATTCAGTCGCCGAGATGCGCAGTCTGGCCCTATCTGCGCCGAAGGAGATCGTCGATGCGGGAATGGCGCGCAGATGCTCTTCCAGCCCTATTCCCGCTGTGCTGGCGATGACGACATGGCGCACTTTGCCGGTGCGACATTCCAGCAGGGCTTCCACGACTTTACCGATACGCTTCCCATAGCAATCTTCGATCGCCATGCCGGGTAGACCGTTGGCGGTGAAAAGGGAAGGAGCGGAGGAGTGGTGACTGGCAACGCGTGCCGATCGGCCACCTTCCTCGTAGGTACTCTGTCTACCAAGCCAGCGCCATACGCCGATCAGGTTCACCACCGTGAGAAAACCGTTGGCGGCGATCAGACTCGTCTGATTGGTAGCCATTCCAAACGCGGTCCATGCGATCGAGCCAACCGTAAAGACGACGAAGCCGAAGCCGGTCATGCGCGCGCCAAGGTTCGACGCAGTCATTATCGCGGCAATCATTGTCGCTATCGGTGCGGCCCATTCGGCGTACTCGGTCAAGCAAGTGATCCTGTTTGTAGGCCCAGCCCGGCAAGTCGCGGGTTAAGTCCACAACCCTTTCGTGAACGCTGCGTTGCGCCACGCCAGGAACAACCACGTTAATCAATGTTAAGCGAGGGCCACTTGGGACCACGTTTAAAAGTAGCAGTTCTGATGCGCGTTCAGTCTGGCCGCATGCGGACCGGAATGCCCTTCGCCGCCGGGGTTTTCGAGAGCCGGTCGTGATGTCCAATCGGGATGAGCGGATTGAGTTCGGGAAAATAGCCCGCGAGAGCCCCTCGAGGGAGATCATACGGTGTTACCGCGAGGCCGCCCACCGCGCGCTCAAAGCCGTCTTCGACATCGGTCACAAGCTGCACTTGCGAACCTTGCTGAAGGCCGGCTGCCGCCATGTCCAAGGGATTCATCATCACGATCATGCGCGAGCCTTTCAGTCCGCGTAGACGGTCCGAATGGCCGTATACGGTAGTATTGAACTGGTCGTTCGAGCGTAGCGTCAACAAGGTGTATCGTCCGGCCGCGTCCTTGATGCCATTGGCGCTCAGCGTGTCGGGCACCGTAAACTCTGCCTTGCCGCTTTGCGTTTTCCACTCGCGGTCGTGCGCCGGGTTTCCGCGGTAAAAGCCGCCTGGCGTGTTCATCCTCCCGCTCATGTCATGAAATTCGTCCGGGTAGGTACGGGCGATAAGATCGCGAACTTCGCCATAGTCACCGGTCCATTCGTCCCATCGCCACTCGGGGCGCGGCGGCAGCGTCGCCTTGGCAATGGCAGCGACAATAGCAAGTTCGGATTTGAGGCTGGGGCTGGCCGGTTCCCGGCGGCCTATCGACCCGTAGATGTGGCTGAAACTGTCTTCGATAGTGACTGTTTGCGGACCCGTCGCCTGCAGGTCCTCTTCTGCGCGGACAAGGCAGGGGAGGATGTAGGCCTCTTTGCCCGGTAGTAGATGCGTGCGGTTGAGGCGTGTGGCGATATGGACTGTGAGTTCCAGATCCCGCCAGGCGGGATGAACGCGCGCTTGATCTGGTACCGCGCGCGCAAGATTGCCGCCAAGCCCGATGAATCCCTTGGCGCTACGATCGAGGACTGCGCCCAGGAACTCGATCGTGGTATGGCCCTTGTCGCTCGGCGGATCAAAGCCGAAGATCTCGCGAAGCTTGTCGAGCGGGACAAGTTCCGGCTTCTCGGAAATTCCCACTGTACGCTGGCCCTGTACGTTGGAGTGGCCACGAATAGGTTGGCAGCCTGCGCCTTTGCGACCGATGTTGCCGCGAAGAAGCAGCAGGTTCACAAGCATGCCGATCGTCTGCGAGCCATGCACCTGTTGCGTCAGGCCCATGCCGTAGATGCCGATCACATTGCTCGCCTCGGCATAGACATCGCCTGCTGCTTCCAGTTCGGCGCGCTGGATGCCGGAAACACGTTCTATCTCTGGCCAATCGGTCGCCTCGACCTTGGCGATGAAGTCGGCCTCGCCCTTGCAATGCTCGTCGAGAAAAGCGCGGTCGAGGATACCGCCTTTGTGCGCTTCGCGATCGAGAACCCGCTTGCAAACTCCCATGAGCGCGGCGATGTCGCCCCCCGGCCGCACCTGCAGGAACTGATGAGCAATTTTCGTTGGCGCCCCAAGCGTCATTTGCCAGGGATCTTGCGGATCGGCGAATTCCAGAAGCCCTTTCTCCCGCAGAGGATTGAAGGCGATGATCCTGCACCCGCGTTCGACGGCATCCTTGAGCGGATGGAGAATGCGCGGGCTGTTGGTGCCGGGGTTCTGACCAAGGTAGAAGATCGCGTCGCAGTGAGACAGATCATCAAACGTGCAGGTACCGACCGGTGAGCCGATGACTTTCTTGAGGCCGACCGATGTCGTTTCGTGGCACATGTTGGAACTGTCGGGCAGGTTGTTGTGCCCGTACATGCGTGCGAAAAGTCCATAAAGATATGACGGCTCCAGCGCCGCTTTGCCCGAGGCATAGAAAGTGACGGACTTCGGCTCCAGGCGCTGCAACTTCTTCCCAATTGCCGCAAAAGCCTCGTCCCATGAAGCGGGCACATAGCGATCGATGGCGGCATCGTAGCGAAGAGGCTCCGTGAGCCGACCGGCCATCTCGAGATCGTGATCGGACCACTCGCCAAGCTGGGCCACGCTATGCGCGGCGAAAAACGCCGCCGTGCATCGCTTCGAGGTCAGATCCCAGAGGGTGGCTTTGGCGCCATTTTCACAGAATTCGGCGACGTGAGGGTTGGGGGGCTTGGCCCAGGCGCAGGAACTGCACATGTAGCCTTCCGGCTTGTTCTGTTCTGCCAGCGTCCGAAGCGCCGCCGGCGACGCCTTGGCCTGGCGTTCCACCTCCGCCATGCCTTTCAGCGAACCCCATCCCCCGGTGGCGCCGTCGTAGCTCTGGGGCTTTACCAGATCGTCCATGCAGATGTCCTCTCAATTCGCGGGTTCGTGCATGGGGCAGCCATTGGCAGCGGCCCGGAAATCGGCTGAATGCTGGTAAGCACCTCGCCGTACCCTATTTATCCCTCCCAGCGGTCGATGCGAGGCAAGGCCTGTCCAAACCGAGAAGCGCATATTTTCATCGACTGCCCGCACGCGATCGGCATCCCAGCTATCCTGACGCGGCACACGCAAGCGGGCCACCTCGACGAAAGGCGCCTCGTCTTCTTTCCACTCAACCGAAGCATCCTCGATGGGCTGGCGATTGGCGTCGCGGCGTAATTGAACCTCGAAAGCCCATTCGGCGTCGATTCCGGCCATGTCCTCGCGCACTGTCTCGCGAATTGCGTTGGGATGTCCCTTGGTCATGACCTTTTTGCCGGCCAATTCGGTGAGCGCCAGGCCGACTGGGCGTAATCGGAACTTGGCCACATACTCTCCGTAGCGAAAAGGCGTCACGCTGAAGTATGTTTCGCCCAATGGGTCGACTTGCGGCGCGCCGCCTAGCCCTGCCAGCACCGTGCTCTCAAGCCCTATCGTGCCAAGGGCCGCATTCACTGCCCGCAGCACTTTGGAAGCCGCGACTTTAACACTTTCAGCTCGGTCAGTCGTCGCCGCTAGCATTTTGAGGCTTCGAGCAAACTTCCTGGCATCGGGCGCCGTGAAGACCGGGCCGTTGACCATGACAAAATCCTGCGTTCTTCCTTCGGCGCCCGGCAGCCGTTCGCCCTCGACGCCGATCACCTTGAGTGCAACGCCGCGCGGCAGTGCAACGGCATCGTCCAGGATGTCACCTGGGTTTGTCGATATCCGCAGGTAGGCGCGGTAGTCGCCTGGCGAGGCGAAGAGTCCCTGGGCCAATTCGCGGGGCAGGGCCCCGGCGACCTGGAATGAACCCTCAAGGATCGCGTGTGCCTTAGCGTGGACTGCGCGCACTGCCCGGCCGTAATCTTCATGGGTCGTCTGCAGGATCTTGTCGAATGAGGCATTGATCGAGGCGAGCGTCTCGTCCTCATCATCCTGCAGGTTCTCGATATCGAGAGAATAGGGCAGTGGCGGCGAAAAAGTCATGGGCAATGCTCCTGAAGGCAAGACCTGCGGCAATCGCGCAGCCTCTATGTATGGAAGGAACAACCGTCCGGAGGCGCATCAGTGCCGGGACTTGATGATCGGGCCGTCAAGGACACCGAACCCGCGACCGTTGATGCTTCGAGCCCTATCGATTCAAGATGCTGGCTTGCGACCTCCCCGCAGCAAAACCAGGCAGGCCGCGAGGAGGGTTTGTTGATGGTAAGTCAGTCGCGAGCTGTCTGTGAAGAGTGTCGCCCTTCTTCGAACTCTTCGATAAGCTTGGCGCAGAAAGCCGGGAGATCGTCCGGCTTTCTGCTCGTCACCAGGCCCTTGTCGACGACCACTTCCTCATCGACCCAGTTCCCGCCTGCATTCTCGATGTCTGTGCGGATTGAAGGAAACGAGGTGATCGTACGGCCTTTCAGCACGCCCGCCTCCACAAGCAACCACGGCGCGTGGCAGATAGCACCAACAGGTTTGCCGGCCTCGAAGAATGCTCGCACAAATTGCACGGCCTTCCTGCTTGCGCGAAGTTTGTCCGCGCCCACACTTCCGCCGGGAATGACCAGGCCGTCAAACCTGTCTGCGGACACATTGGCAAATATCTCGTCCACGGCGTAACTATTGCCGGGATCCAGATCGTTGTTGTTCGTATGGGCAGGACCTGTTTCAAGACTGATGACGGTGACATTCGCGCCTGCCTGCTCCAGCGCCTGTCTGGGCTCGACAAATTCCCGCTCCTCCGTTCCGCGCGGAGCAATGAGCAGAGCGATTGATCGATTTTCGAGGGCCATTGGATCTCCTATGGGCTTGGGCATAGTAAGCTAGATCGTACGATCCGGTTCGGACCGCCTGAGCCTTTCAACCCATGAGCCATCATCCTCGATCCCGCTGGCGTCCGCTCCGAAGGAAATTTTGCGAGGAAACACCATTTGCGCGCGACGGCTATCGTTTCAGCATGTCTTAAGGAAGGGAACCTGTCGCGGAGAGGATGCGTTCAGACGAGATCAACAATTATCTGATTTCGAGCCATGCATAAAACGCCGTCACGCGAAGATAATACTCTGGACGCAGTCAGATTTCGTGCGCGTGCGGATGCTATTTTTTGGGCATGGCAGGCGCACAGAAACGCAATTGCCGAAACTTGCCGACGCGCTTTTCCTTCCCTCACAAACGCGGATCATGGGCGCAATATTCCCAATTCCGATCAGCCTCAGAAGCGTCAGCAAAATAAAAAATGCCTGAAGCGCAGACTCTGAATTGGCAAATGCAGTTTGCTCCAAGTCCCGTTGCAAGCTACGACGTTTTTCTTATTCTGCTGTCATCGAGTCTCCCGAAAGGAGAGATGTTGCCTACTCTTCGATTACTTTGCGAACACATGCAGCCAAGTCCTCCAATGTGAAAGGCTTGCCGATCAGATGTACGCCAGGGTCAAGCGCACCGTTATGAACAACCGCATTGCGGCTGTAACCTGTCGTGAAAAGTACCTTCAGACCGGGTCGCCGCCTGCGCGCTTCATCGGCAAGCTTTCTACCGTTAACCTCGGGCATAACCACATCCGTGAACAAAAGCGCGATTTCGCTATGCGCGTCGATGAGCCTTAGCGCCGCTGCGGCACCATCGGCCTCCAGAACTCTGTATCCAAGCTCGCTTAGCGCATCGACCGAAAATTGCCGCACGCCTGGTTCATCCTCAACGACAAGGATGACTTCCCGGCTTTCACCCCGAGGCAGGTCGTAAGGTTGTACGGCCGGCTCCAGCTCCTCAACTGCGGCGACAAGGCGGGGAAGGTAAACCTTGACCGTGGTGCCTTGGCCCGGTTCGGAGTAGATCTTCACATGGCCGCCCGATTGCTTGACGAAGCCATAGACCTGGCTGAGGCCAAGCCCTGTGCCGCGGCCGACTTCCTTGGTCGTGAAGAAGGGGTCGAACGCTTTGGCAATGACTTCCTGCGGCATGCCGCTTCCCGTGTCAGTTACCGCAATCATCACATATTGACCGGTGGAAAGACCAAGGTGACCAGCTGCATAGCGTTCGTCGAGATGGCAATTGGCGGTTTCGATAGTCAATCGCCCACCCTCATGCATCGCGTCACGGGCGTTGACAGCAAGGTTGAGGATGGCGTTCTCAAGTTGATTGGGGTCGGCGAAAGTGCGCCATAATCCGCCGGCCAGGACGGTTTCAGGCTGAAGGTCCGGCAGCGTGTGTCGCAGCAGATCGGACATTCCTGCGACAAGCTTGTTCGCATCGACCACTTCGGGCTGGAGAGGTTGCTGGCGAGAAAAGGCAAGAAGTCGCTGCGTAAGCTGCGCAGCCCGGCGCGCGCCATCCATCGCCGCATCGACATAGCGCTTTGCACGCTGATCATCCTGAGCCATGCGGCGAGCAAGCAGGTCGAGCGATCCGATGACGACGGCGAGCATATTGTTGAAGTCGTGCGCGATGCCTCCGGTCAGCTGGCCAACAGCTTCCATCTTCTGGCTTTGTCTCAGCGCATCTTCGGCCTTGGTCCGTTCCGCGACTTCCTCTGCAACACGCGATTCCAACCGCTCGTTGAGTTCGCGCAGCTGCTCTTCATCTGCCTTTCGGGCGGTGACGTCGATCGCCACGCCGACGACCCGCTTGCACCGATCATCCTCGAAAACGCCGCGCCCTTTGGCTGCGACCCAGCGAATGATACCGTCTTCCTTGCCGACGGTGCGATATTCTACATCGTAAAGGGCACGCTGCTCGGGATCGGCGGCGGCGGCGAAAGCAAGACTAGTCCGCTCGAGGTCGTCTGGATGCAAACCGTCATAGAAGTCCCGCATGGACACCGGCACGCCCGGCGAAATGCCGAACATGGCTTTGGTGCGAGGCGGCCAGATCAGAATATTATCTATAAGATCGACGTCCCATAGACCAGTGTCGGACGCTTCGGTGGCAAGTCGCAGCCGTTCCTCGCTTTGGGTCAAAGCGGCTTCAGCGCGCTTGCGCTCGGTTAGATCCAGCATGGCGCCGATCATCCTGAGAGGCTTGCTCGCGGCATCTCTCAGCACAGTTCCGCGATCCAAAACGAATGCGTAGCTTCCGTCGGCTCGCTTGAAGCGGTACTCGTCGGCCCAGCCTGTGCCGCCGTGATCGATGACGGCGTGGATGCTTGCCTCGATGCGTTGGCGATCATCGGGATGGATATTGTCGAGCCACCACTCGGCACTGGTCTGCACGAAAGCATGGCCAAAGCGCGTGGCTAGAGCATCATTCCAGATGACATCTCCGTCGGCCAGGCGCCAGTCCCAGATAACGTCGCTGGTCGCGCCAATTGCAAGCCGGTATCGTTCCTCGATCTCGCGATGGCTTGCCTCGATGGCCTTGCGCTCAGTGATATCAAGAGACGTGCCAACGAGTCCGATAACTTCGCCTGTTGCACCGCGCAGGGGCGATTTTGTGGAGAGCCAGATGGCACGCCGACCATCTGGAAAGTTCACATCTTCTTCGATCTGCTGCGATACCCCGGATTTCATGATCCGCTGGTCCGTTGCCATGATCGCCGCCGCCTGCTCCTTGTCCTCCAGCACATCGAGGTCGGTTCGGCCAATATATTCGTGCGGCGCCTTGCCGATCAGTTCACTCGTACCCTGGTTGCCAATCATCAAGCGACCATCTCGGTCCTTGGCATAGACGACGCCTGGCATTGCCCCCACAAAATTATTGAGCATCGCCTCGGCCCGGTCGCGCTCGGCCTCGACGCGGCGCCGTTCACTCAGATCGATGAGGACGCCGGGGAAGCTGATCGGCGCGCCGGCTCCATCAAGGACCACATGGCCATTCGCCTCGATCCAGTGGTAGTGGCCGTCCGTCCTGCGAACGCGATACTCGTGGGAATAGCGTCCGCCGTGAGCAAGCGCCCTGTCGATCGCCGATATAAGGCCGCCCCGGTCATCGGGATGAACTGTTTCGACGATCTGCTTCAGGCTAATCCCTTCGCGCCCGAGCGCAGGGTCCAGGCCGAAGGCGTCGGCAAAGGCTTCGTCGACCGTGAAGCGATCGGCGGGCACGTCCCAAAGCCAGGTGCCGATGATCGCTCCGGCAGCCAGAGCCAGCTTGAGGCGATCCCCATCGACGCGCAGCCGCGCGATCATGGCTTCGAGTTCGTGCCGGGTCGGTTCTTCTGCGCCGGTTGGATGCAATGCTTTTGGCTCCTGTTTGCGGACATTTCTATATCGGCATGGCAAAGCGCGATCTAGCTGAAGCGGTTGATTCATGCCGCCAGAACCAACGTGCGCAGAAGCTTGGAAAAATGCCGGAGCACCGCATTGGGGAAGCGTCAAGTCTAAAAGCCCATAGAGAAAATCGGAGCTTGAAGTACCAGTAAACGGGCCGAGACCGGGCGGGCCGAGATCGCGGCGGTTAGGCCAGGCGGCGCCAGTGCATCCGGCCCGTCACCGGTCTTTGCCGAATGGATCATCTGGCATGCCGGCGGAACATTCAGGGGCATCTGACACCACAGGCATAACGCTTCACCTTCATATACATCGGCAGTTAATCGAGTTAGCCGTCTGTGGAGCTCTCTTCACAAGAGGCGACTATGAATATTTTCAAGATATCCGTTGCACTTGCGATAGCGGCGACCAGCCTGGGCATGGCCGTTGCGGCTGACGCGCACCCTCGCGATCGGCATCGCTATGAGCACCGACACCAACACCGAGATTATCGCCGCTATGACCGACCGCGACATTGGAGCGGGCACGATCACAGAGGGCATGATCGGCGCTGTTGGACGGAATGGCGTCACCATCACAAAGTGCGTGTTTGCCGCTAAATTTGCCGCTGCTGACGTCTCTCCAAGGACGGCCGGACTAGTGGGGGCCTCAATTACACCGAGACTGGGGATCCGACTGCGAACTATGGCCGATCTGCACGATCGGCCACTACACTCGAGGCGTTAAGCGCTCGGCCGAACAGGTGAGCACGGGCAGTGTAACAGCGGTGTCGATGGGCCAGACTCCGATGTGGGTGAAGTCGGCGCTATTCTGCTGAGGCATGGCGCGCTGCCAGCCTAATTTGTTCTATAGTAAAGTCGGTCAGTGCACCGACTTACAGCCGTTGCCTCCGATCAGCTGAAATGGGCGCACGAGCGGTTTCGGCACTCAATTTAGACAGTTCTTGCGCGGTATGCTTGGCGAAGTGCCGCACGTCACGTGGGCAGAACCCCATTCCTCGCGATCTACGCGGTCGGCGCGGCATGCAAAATATCGTCATTGTTCGCGCGCACGATTTTTGACTCAACACCCCAGTTTGGCGTTTCACAAAGAAGGTTAGACTCTGGTCCCTTTATACTTCGATTTCTTAAACACCGACACACTGACCTATTGGTGCAAAAATGACACGCTTGTGACAAAAGTCATTCTATTGAGAAACTCTAGCGCGAAATCGCGGTTCAATTGACCACACACCGACAAGTTCGGTGGTTGAACTGGAGTCTTCTATGAAGAAATGTCTTCTCGTGCTCGCGCTAACCGCTGCACTGCCTTCTGTCGCATCCGCTCAAGAAGAAACCGCTCCGGATGGTAGTGAGGCCTTCGGCATCGAGCCGTACGTCGGTGTGCTCGGCGGCTACCATGAATTTTCGCGTCAGAGCGAGTTCGGGTCGCCCCGCGGCGGTAGAATGAACGGGGGGCTCGTTAGCGGCGTCGCCGGCGTCAATATCCCGCTCGGACCAGCATTTGTCGGCGTCGAAGGAAACGCAACCAAAGGATTTGGCGACATCGATTGGGAATATGGCGTCAAGGGCCGTATTGGCGGTCGCGCCGGTGAGAGCGGCCTGATTTACGCGTCGGCCGGTTATCAGTGGGTCAACGGCAAGCGGGCCTACAGTGATGAGAAGGACTGGATTTACGGCGTCGGCGTCGAAGTCGGCCCTAAGGACATAGGCCTCGGCGGCGTGACCGGCAGCAGCGGCGTTCGCCTTCGTCTTTCCGCTGAAACCTACGATTTCGACAGCATCCGCCCGATGGCTGGCATAATCTTCCACTTCTAACGCGATTGTCGGCGAAGAAAGAACCTTCGCCGAGGGCCGAATGATCATGCCTGGTATGTCGTCGCACCCACCGAGAAGGCGACGTACCAGGCCTCAACTTAATTTTTTCGTTGGTCAACGATAAGCCGACATACGGTGAAATTGTATGCAAATAGCCGCAGCAGGCCACTGACGAACGACGCATTTTCTCAAGGGCCTTCGCCGTCGGGTCGATGTGCGACCCACCCCAAGCGAGGAACAGATGCGAGTTGTGACCCGGCTTGGCGTCGATAAAATGGCGGCAGCAATGGAGCGCCGAACATACCTCCTTATTTGATCCGATGTCCTAGGCGGCCTGCAATTCCGGCTGGTGCGGCCAATCGAATGTGAACTGCGTTCCTTCAACCCGGCCAAGTCGCGAAGGGCGCGTTCAGGTTTTTTATCGGTGAAGGTAGCAGCCGCATGAAAGAAACGGTTACCCAACTGGCAAAATAACCGGCCCCGTGCCGATGGGAACGACATAGGCCTTTTAATACTTTTCAAGGCGTGAATATCGCGGCTTACAATGTGAACGGCATCAATGGCCGACTGCAGATGCTGCTGCGATGGCTGATGCTGGCCGAGCCAGATGTGGTCTGTCTGCAGGAGCTAAAGGCGCCGGACAGCGGCTTCCCGGCAAGCGCACTCCGCGATCTAGGCTACGATGCGGTTTGGCATGCGCAGCCGCGCTGGAATGGGTTGCTATACTGTCGCGCGTTGGTGACGTTCACGAGACTGGGCGCGGTCTTCCAGGCGATCCCACCGATGACCAGAGCCGATATATCGAGGCTGCCGTCAACGGCGTGCTGATCGCCGGCCTTGTACCTGCCTAACGGCAATCCTCGCCCCCGGTCCCAAGTTCAACTATAAGCTGCGCTGGGTCGAGCGGCTCCACGACCATCTTGCAAGCCTAGTTGCACTCGATGCTCCGGTAATGATCGCCGGCGACTTCAACGTCATGCCGACCGATCTCGATGTCTATCCGCCCAATCGCTGGCGCGACGATGCGTTGTTCGCATCGGAAGTCCGAGCGGCCTATGCCCGCCTACTCGAGCAAGGTTGGACCGATGCGCTGCGGGAGCGGCAACCTGGTGTGCACATCTACACCTTCTGGAAATATTGGAAGAACTCGTTTGAGCGAGATGCCGGCCTGCGTATCGACCATGTTTTTCTGAACGAAAAGGCGGCCGCATGTCTGGTTGGTGTCGATGTCGATCGCCGCCCGCGGGGTTGGGACAAGACCAGCGATCACGCTGCAGTTTGGATCGAGTTGATGCAAAGGTCGAAGGGGCAGCGAAAGGCCTAGCGCTTGTCTTCAGCCAGATTTGCATACCAGTCGGCATATGGGCCGGTGCGGGCTAAGTGACGATTAAGATCGGGCGCGCCGTCGTCCCACCAGACCGGACCACGTTCCCCGAGCGCGATTTTGGTGCGATCGACTTCGGCATGCGCTTCGTTCTTAGCCTCGTCGTTCTGGCTTCTGCGTGCAACGCCGACCGCCCGTCGCGCTGCCATTAATCTCTTGACCAGCTCATCGCGTTTTGTCGGAGAAAGGCGGGGGTCGGACATTCGCCACAAGCGCCCGCGCACCACGAAATAGCGTCCGTCGGGCGTGATCGGGTGAGCGCCTGCTCGCGTGTCAGAAGGAGGTTTCACGCTGACGAAACCCGCGCCGCTGCGCGGCGTTCCCCTTCACGAGAGGAGAGCGCGATCATGGCAGAGCGAAGCTTTAAGCCTACGTTGAGGATGGCATCGGCCGCGAGGCGAGGGCTTCGTCTGCGCGAAAAGTTCGATCGTGGCGGAACCCAGGTCGGCCTCGACCGCGCGCACCAACTTGCGCAGCGGCGTGACCTCAGCGAAGCCGATGTGAAATCGATGCATAGCTTCTTCGCACGGCACGCCGTCGACAAGGACACCAAGACCCACAAGTGGAATTCGGACAGCGACCCTTCCGCAGGCTTCATCGCTTGGCTGCTGTGGGGCGGCGACGCTGGGAAGGCGTGGGTAGATCGCAAGGCGAAAACATTCGACAGCTAGGAGGCAGATTATGAAACTTTATTTTTCTCCCGGCGCTTGTAGCCTCGCCGACCATATCGCGCTCATCGAAAGCGGCCTTCCGTTTGAAATGGAAAAGGTCGACCTCGAGGCCAAGAGAACCGCCAGCGGAACCGACTACATGGTCATCAACCCCAAAGGCTACGTGCCGGCGCTCGGCCTCGACGAAGGCGGCGTTTTGACCGAGAATATCGCAATCCTGAGCTACATCGCGGAGCTTTCCGGCAAACTTACGCCGCCAAGAGAACTTGGCAGGTCTCGCGTCCTCGAAGCGCTCGCCTACATTTCGACCGAACTGCACAAAGGTTTCAAGCCGTTCTTCATGCCGAGCAGCAGCGGCGAGGAAAAATCACTCGCCTGCGAAGTTCTGGCCAAACGCTTTGCTCTGTTCGAGGTGGCTCTGGGGCATCACCCCTATGCAGTCGGCGACAGCTTCACCGTCGCCGACTGCTATCTTTTCGTCATGCTGTTTTGGGCGAAGGAAAAGGTAGGGCTTGACGTGCCGGCGAGTCTTTCAGCCTATTACGAAAGACTGCGCGACCGGAATGCGGTCGGGACGGCGCTGAAAGATGAAGGCCTCGCCTGACAGCCTCGTCACCCGTTGGACGATTGTCGCACCATTGGGATGCGGCGCTTGTCCCGACATTTTGCTGGAATTCTGGCAAGCGTGGAACAGGAAGGCCGGTGCCATCACATCGGCCTCGCCAGGAGGTCCCTTGAGAGGCTTCTCGCCAAACGTTTCCATTTTTGCGGGCTGGCGCCGCCGCATGAATCGCGCGTGGTCCAGATAGAGTCGGCACAATGGTGGTCAGATGCTCTCATTGATCATGTTCTCGGAACCCGACCAAGTGAGGGCGGTGATCGCGCCCTTGGTCGAACTCAAACCCAGCAATTCCTTGCTGCCATGGCAAATCGAAAAGTCGTTTTAATCATGATCTCAGCGCCGCACTTGAGTACGATCTAGCCTTACAAGGTATCAAGAGACGAGAAATATCGGCGGTGAAGATCAATAGCATGCCAAGGGAGTATGCGGCTAAGCAGGGCTTTCGAAGAAATTTCCCTCAGACGCGGAACATCGCTCGATCTGATGCGATCTTGGTCATATCGTAGCGCGCTTACCCTCATGAGCGAGCAATGTAGGCGATAACCGGAAAACTACGCCCCGCGGCGCACGTGTGCCCGCAGGGCTTTTTCGTTTCGGCTGGAGGCGCCAGGGAACGAGCATGATCATACCCGTCCCCAAGGATGAGCGCCGCGCCTGTGACCGTTGGCGATAGCAGATGGTAGCGCAGCCAGTCTTTGAGCAGAAGCAACCCGATGGGTGCCGGGACCGTAAGCAAGCACTTCGGACGTAGGAGCAGGGGCGAAGATCAGCTGCCGATCTATGGGTTCGATCAGTAGTGCGAACTGGGCTGGGTCAATTAGTCGGCGCTTTCGATGACGGCGGTCCCACCAAGCGGTGCGCTACGTCTCTACTCACCGCATAAGCGCAAACCGAGCTGTTGCAGATATGCAACTACATTTTCTGTAGTCGCCTTTGAGCGACAAAGGTTGGAAACTGTTGTCGGCCGAGCTTGTTCAACAGCGGTCGGAAAGATCGACATTTGATTTTGCAGGAAAAATACCATGACCAAGTTTATCGCCGTCTCCGCCCTTGCGCTGGCTGCCACTTTCGCAACCCCAGCCATGGCACAGGACGCAAACGTCCCGTTTGACGGTCCCTACGTCGCTGCGATGGCCGGCTGGGACAAGGTTCGCATCGACACCCCCATTGGTGGTGGGAGCGATGACGGCATTCTGTTCGGCGGCGTTGTCGGCTTCGATAAGAATGTTCGCGGCGTCGTGATCGGCGTGGAGGGCGAGTATGCTGATTCCGACGTCAAGGAGAGCGCCGACAACGTTTTCGCGCTGGGTGATCGCGTTTCGCTCAAGACGGGCCGTGATCTGTACGCGGGTGTTCGCCTGGGCGGTGAAGTAGTACCCGGCTTCCTTGTTTACGCAAAGGGCGGCTATACCAACGCCAAGGTTAAGGGCAGCTACGATGATGGCGCGGTTGTCGTGAGCGACAGCGACAAGCTTGAAGGCTACCGCCTCGGCGCTGGCGTCGAAACCAACGTGTCGGGTTTCCTTGCACGCGTCGAATACCGCTACTCCGATTACGGCCATTATGAAGGCACTGGCATCCAGCCTGACCGTCACCAGGTTGCAGCGATGCTTGGCTATCGCTTTTAAGTTCGTTAGGCCCACCTAGTGGAAAATGGGCGCTCTCGGCTTCGGCTGGGAGCGCCTTTTCTTTGTGCCACGTTGCAGCGTAGTGGCACCGGCGAAACCGGGGACGGTGTTCAACAGCCGTCCTTCGCGTACCGTCAACTCCAAAGCGTCATCGCTGGGTACTCACCTGAGATCCTCGTTACCGTTCCCGCGTAGAATGCCCCACCTTTCGTAGGGAGAGGGTGGGCATCCCGGCGCCGGTAGCTGCTTGGCATCGCCGAACCGACCGCGGCCCCGCTGGCCTAGGTGCGGCTCGTAACGATCAGCAAGGCCAAGGGGGCGTCGTATGGCGCATGCTCAATATCCGGGCGCTGCTCGGCCGTCGCTTCAGCGATCGTTCCGGTTTGTGTGACCGGGCGCTGCAAGACGCGGTATCGAGGTGCTGCTTGTGCCCGACCAGATTGACGATTTCTGTACGTCTATGGGATTCAATCTGATCCTGATCCTGATCTTCCGAGGCAGCCGCCGGGGGAAAGGTTCCTCACCGTGCCTGTTGAACTTGCGCACCTGATCCGCACGATAATGCTATGGAGAACTGAGTTGGAAAGGACCCGAGGCATCTAATTGCCCCGGGTCTTCAAGTTTGGGTCGCCTTGCGCATTCGCGCAAAAGGGTGGCCTTGGGCGGTAACAGAGTTACTGCCCTAGGACCGGCGACAAAATGTCCGAAGTCGCTAAAAGTTCCAATAGGTTGTCGATTTTTTAATGTGGCGCCCGCATGGATCATACTAAATCAGCGAACTCTAAAGGATCGGTAAGGCGTACCCGCGGTGTTGATCGATCATCTCGATCTTCCGGTTTTAGCCATTATTTTCCGCGTGGCGTTGGCAGGTACAGCCATACTCGCAGACGCGACCATTCGGGTGTGGCGTACGCCGAACAATGGCAGCGTTCGATTGCTGCGCGATCTTTGCGAGTGTCGTCGCCTACTAAAGCGAGAGGCCGCCCCCCGCAAAAGGGACGGCCTCTATCTCGGCGGAACCGGGGGGTAATCCGCCGAGGTCATGGCTTAACATGCGGCAAGGACAGTTGTTCCCGGCCGCGATAGCCATATCTTTCTAGAGCCTGTGGCTGCACAGGTGGACTTATCCGCTTTTGAGGACCCTCTCGGCGATAGTGTCCGATTGAATCGACGGCTCTGACGTGCGAGGCGACCCCGGTACGCAACTCCTGTCAAACGCTCCAGCGCTTACCCGCGCTGCCGCGTCATCCGCCTCCTTACATCGCGAAACATTCAGGCTGGGGCCGTTTTGCGCATTCGCGCTGGTAGCATTGTCGACTTGGGCAGGTAGCGTGAACTCGATTGGATCTGTCCCATAGGGGGCTCGCATCGAACTGCAGATTTGCTCGTTCACGATCCGATGCAGCGTTCTTAGCTGCTCAATCTCGTGCGGACCTGCGCTTCCGTTCTCTTCTGCTTTCGCTATGGCGATTTCCGGTAACTGGATGCTGTTCAAGCGCTGAGAGGCGCCCAAAGACCGGTGATGAACTCGGCTTCCGAGACATATAAAATTGGGCGGCATTTTCTGCGCGGCTATGGGTCATGGTGCGCGTACAAACCGACTTGTCGGGCAGGGTCGCGGGGCTAATGAGCATAGCGATGACGACGCCTTTCGACGATCACCACCTGGCTGCTCGGCACCTCGCGGGCCATCCCGACTTCCGGGTGCTGCAAAGACTTCGACCCGTCACTCACTTCCATGATCTGGAGAGTGATCTAGAGACCCGTGTCGGCGTTGCGGTCGATGTCGAAACGACTGGCCTTGATCACGACAGCGACCGGATCATCGAACTGGCAGTCCAGCGCTTCCGGTTTGATACGAAAGGCCGTATCGTTGAAGTTGGTCAGCCGCGTGTCTGGCGCGAGGACCCGGGCTCACCGCTCGATCCGCGGATCACGGCGCTGACCGGCCTTAGCGATGAAATGCTCGCGGGGCAGGCTATCGATGAAGCGCTGGCGACTGACATCCTCTCCTCGGCGGACCTGATTGTCGCTCACAATGCGGCGTTCGATCGCCCATTTGTTGATCGGCGGCTGCCTGCGCTTGCCGGCAAGGCCTGGGCCTGTACACTCGCCGAGCCCGATTGGCTGGAGCTTGGCTTCGATGGCCGCGCCCTCAGCCATCTCGTGTCCCAGTGTGGCTGGTTCTACGAAGGGCACCGCGCGGAGAACGATATTCTCGCGCTCATCTACCTGCTTGCCCACGACCTGCCAGGTGGCGCGACGGTTCTGGCCAAGCTCGTCGAATGCTCGGAGCGGGCCAGCTTCACTGTCAATGCTATTGACGCACCCTTCGAAGCTAAGGATCGCCTGAAGGCTCGCGGTTATCGGTGGAATGCCGCGATGCGGTTCTGGTCGCGCGAAATTGTCGAAACCGATCGCGAAGCCGAGGCCGAGTGGCTCAGCCGGGAAGTCTACGCAGAATACGGAGAGGCGGCGATGATCCCGGTAAGCGCGTGCGAACGCTACACCAAGAGCAGCGCTTGATGCGCGTGGGTCTCTTGGACGTTGGGATCAAACAACCTTCTATAGGCTGCCTCTACGCCATGACATTGGGGTACCAATGTCGAACCTTTAGCCTCACTGTTCCCGTGGACTAGCCCCGTGAACGTTGCCGTCCACGGGGGAACACCGGAGCAGGCCGGTCAGCGGCCTGTTCGGCGCCGGTAGGCATCGACTTCAGCCCTCCCGACATCGGCAGGAAAACATAGTGGCGCGTAGCCGCCACCGCGATTGTACGCGCTGCGTCCACCGCAACGGCTGCCGTTTCGCGCACTGTTGTACGGACAGGGACAGTTCCCGGGGTAAGACGCAATCGACTCGCGGATGATCCGGCTCTTGATCTGTGCGTCGGTGTCGCGCGCTACAACCGGTGCAGCGAAGCAGGCCGCCAAACCAGCGGCGGTAAGTAGTATCCATTTCATGCAAAAACCCCCCTAATTGCACCCGGCGCGCTAACGGTCGCGGACAGGGGACGTCAATCGGTCCAAGGGTAACCTATCGGACTTTGTTATAGTTATTTCAGATGTTTAACGCCGCCATGCTCACTCGGGCCGTCTGAGCACGAGATGCTACTGGCTACGTTTGCAGCATAAGGAAGTTGCTTGATAAAGTGCAGGGGCCAATAGCGGATCAGGCAGCGCGATCCATGCCCACGCCTTGGCTCGTCGTCTGTTTAATCCTGTCCGCGACCGAATGCGCCGCTGATCTGAGGGGTGCGCGTACAGCGTACGCGCAGAGAGGAGGGCCGTCTCACTCAGGTTGAGCGCATACCTTTTCAGCCGCAACGACTTCGATCATGTGACGGGAGCCGAGAAGGAAAATGCCCCGCGTTCCGCTGGATCGGAGCACGGGGCAAAATCGAGGTTTATCGCATGCTGTGGCTCTCTCGTGAGGGCGAAAGAGCCGCGAAAGGAACAGATCGTTTCACACTCGGCGATGTTCCTGCGGTGACAGAAATTTCATGCCGCGCGAGACTGCCAACCTGTTACCTGCTGCGGCATGCCACTGATCCTTGCCGCCGCGGCCGCTGTCTGCATCGCTTCTTTCCACGATGGGGATACAATTCGTCTCTGCGACGGCGAGCGGATCCGGCTTATCAACATCGACGCGCCGGAAGTGGCCGGTTCGTCGCGGTGCAGTGCGCAGAGCCGCGCCCGGCTGGCGGCATCGCCTAATCCGCCGTAGTGTAATTACCAGGCAGGCGTTGCAGGCCACTTGGCGGACAGGGTGTTAGCCAAAGTGCTTCCTAGGCATTGAAATTTAATAAAAAACATTGCAAACTTATTCCGCAATACCCCACTAAACACCCCACTCTACGATGGGCTAGTTGCAGGAAATCGAACCCACATTTTTCGAGTAGCGAAATTCCGAATCACTTTCGTACCGCGGCAGCTTGCGCTCAATTGACCGACCGGCGTGTGCCGTCTTTCTCCCATTCTCAGGCATCAAGGCGGGGAAGGTACCGTTCCCAAACGCCGCCAACTTCACAGCTTTGGCGCTTGTCAGTCCTGAAGGCTGAGTTGGGACGGAAGCAGTCGTTCGCGCTTCTGCGGTAATCGGCTCCGAAACGAGCAACTTTCTTGGCCGTAAGGGGAGTTTCCGATTTGGGTGGGGGCAAAGGGAAAACAGACATTCATGCAACGCCGGCTCCCGACCAATGCCGGTCGTTCAGTCGCCGATTTCGGCTCCCCAGCAGCCAACCCATCTTGCTACCGGGAGGATTGGCCGAAACCCACCCGACTACCGTCGCCACCAAATCGGTCATTTCAAACATATTTAGCCTCTCGGGCGGCAAGCCCTTGCATGAGCACCTTGAGACGAACTTCGCAGTGACTTATTTCCTGGATCAGACTACTTCTTCCTAAAGTGTTGGAAGTGGAGGTTTTATGAAATTTATTCATACCCTGCCTGCTGTCATGCTCGTCCTCGCTGCGGGCGCCTGCTCGCAAAGCAAGGAGACCAATCCCACTCCCACCTCCCAGGAGACGGTTGAACCCAACCCAGCGGTTTTGGCTCCCGCAGACAGGGTGCTGGCGAGTGGTGTCGCAAGCGACCGAGAAAGCACCGCCCCAATTATGAGCGAGGCGGTGCCCGATGGAGATATGCCCTCGACTGCGTCTGCGATTGATGGAGGGACAAAGCGCATTTCCTTTGCGCCGGGTGCCAGCAGCGCCATTTCCGAGGGTTCGCTTAAGGGGGATGCTATTGTAGACTATCTCTTGAGCGTTCGCTCAGGGCAGCCGCTCAATATCAGTATGGCGTCAAGCAACAATTCTAATTATTTCAACGTGATGGAGCCTGGTGAGAAGAACGTCGCAATTTTGTGGGTTCAACTAGCGGCAATCAGTACGAGGGGGTCGCGAAGAAGAGCGGCGATTACCGGATTCGCGTCTACCTCATGAGGAATGCGGCTCGGCGTGGCGACACCGCCAATTATCGCCTTGAAAGCGTTGCCGGCGCTGGAAACTCACCGCAGCAAACCGGACGCGAAAAGACCGCGTCCAAAGATGCCACAGCTGCCGCTCTTGAGAAGAAGTGCTATGAGCGGGTTGCTAGTGTGACAGGATCAAAGGTTGCCGGGACAAATCGTATCGAACATTCCGAGGCAGCGACAGCAATCTACGTGAACGTGAAGGGAGCACAGGCGCCCTGGCGCTGCCTTGGCTATCGCAACGGCACGATCGGTGATGTGATGTACACGGGCAGTGAGGGCAGTCTCTGAACCGCCAGGCCCCTAACCGAAAACCGCCCATCCCTCGCCAAATACGCGGAAGGACGCTGCCGAGAGCAAGCCAGCACCGCTTATAAGGGCCAGCGTCTGTAGTCCGGCGACGAGCCAGGATGCCGCTGGCCCTGGGGGCCATTTCTCGCGCTGAAGACGTGAGATCCCTGCACCAATGAGCACAAATCCGGCCCCGCAAATTACATTGCGGGGCCAATTCTCAAAATCCAATATGCTGCTGCCGGCTGTGAGCAAGCCAAGCGCTATCCAGGTCGCAGCAATGACGTGGGACAATTTCGGCATGGCTCCGCCCAATTCAGGCAAAAAGGAGTATTTCCATGTTCAGAAGCGGCGCTGCCCTCGATCGATTGAATCGCACGTGCCCGAAAAATCGGACATGCCGTTGACGTTGATATGCCCGCTTCGGCGGTCGATAACGATTTTCGGCTTGTTCATGCCGTTGAGACGGAAGGCGCCGGTAATACGCGTCGGCGTCACCCTTACATCGGTCAACGTCCACCACTGGTCCGAACCACCCGAGTGCACGGGCGGAATGTATTTCTTCGGAAGCCGGATCCGGCCGTCCTGACCATGGAACTGCAAGGTCACCGAAGTGTCGTAGTCCTGCGTGCCATATTCGTTGTGTGTCTCGTAGACGTACCGGTGCTTGTCGGCATCCCAATGGTATTCTGTCTTGGCTTGATAGCCGTGCTTTTCGGCAGAGCCGTAACAGACCAGATTGATCACATCTCCCTCATAGCCTGCGTTGCTCGATGCGCCTTCCGATCTGCCGCAATCGGCCGGCAATGTAGAGACGATCGCGGCGTAACGTCCGTCGTAGGTCGACACTGAAATGCATTGGCGCTGGGCTGCGTTCCACCAGTAGCTGAACTTGCGGTCCGCGCTGGTCTCGGTGCGCTGGGGTGACCATCCCCGCGCCTGTAACTGCGTTTCTCCGCCCGCTGCCTTCGCTCCAACGAGATCGGAGAGGCCGGCTGGAGTCGATTGCGCCAGCACGGAGCTTGCGGAAAGGCCAAGGGCAAGTGGTACGAATACCCGGATGCGATGACGCGGCATGGTTTTCTCCCTGACAGACTTGCTGCGTTCCCACCCGGCCGCCCCAGTGGCCGCCAAGGCGCGTGAGGTGTGAGAATGCACTCAAATCGTGCTTTCACAAATCGTTATTGTCGTAGTTGCGCCGAATATTTTTCTTTGGGCTTGAATATAGTGCGAAGGCAGCAGGGGAGCCTCTTTGCACTACCATCAATCGGCGCTCTTCCCTTCATTCCCAAATCGATTGTCGCTTAACGTACAGCCTGCGCACCAATTCATCAAACTACCTCGCAGCAGGAAGACTTTTGGAAATCTCGATTTTTTCAAGTAGTCTTGACCTGCAATCCCGACGGTTGCTGTCACAGGGGCATGGTGCGATGACTGATGCCGTTTCGTCGAAAGTATCCACTCGGGCTCTCTCATTCTTTTGGCTGGAACGGCGAGATGCGGGCGATTTCCCCTACTATCATGGCTTTTCCTTAAGCGGCCACTCTGCACTGAAGGGCTACCAGTGGCTGGTGGTCCTGGCCGGAGTGGTGTTGGGGTTTTTCGCGCTGATCTTGCCGTTTCAAGCATACCAAACCGCAGTAGGTGGGGTGATCGCTGCGATGTTGTTTCCAGCTATACCGCTAGCAGCGCTTGCTTTGGTGGCAGGAAGCAACTGGAAGGCGCTTTTTCGGCCCGTAGGTTTGCGAGACCTTGGCGTCGTGATCGCGGTGACAGTCCTGAACATTGTCGCCAGCTTTGCGGTAGTTCTCCTGATCAGAAACGTGCTGGCAATGAATGCTAATCCGGTCAGCGAATTACTGGGCAATGCCTCGGGAGCCCAGCGTGCGCTGCTTTATCTAAAAACTTTGCCTCAGCTTCTGGGTGAAGAGATTGTCTCCATACTGCCATTCCTTGCCATCTTGTGGTTCTGTCACGATTGGCTCGGAATCTCACGCAAGGCATCGATTTTGCTCGGTTGGTTCGGGGCAGCACTGTTTTTCGGAGCCATCCATCTGCCGACGTATGGCTGGAACTTCGTCCAGTGCTTCCTCGTAATTGGCGTTGCCCGCATCGCACTTCTAACCGGCTATGTCGCTACAAAGAATATTTGGGTATCAACCGGGGCGCATATCCTTAATGACTGGATACTGTTCACCGTTATGGTGGTTCTGCTCGATGCATCCTCGGCGCGAGCACTTTAGTTACTGCTGACCTCTCGAGCAGTGATTACTGGAATAAATCCTGCCGCTTGAAGAAAAGGTCTGTGCCGAACTCCTGTGTAAGCTGCCGTTTGTGAGACTAATGCAGGATGAGGCAATAGACATAATCCACATCCCGAGCGCTCTAGGCGGCGTGGCGAATTTGAGCCAGTATCTGGCTGAGGCGATATAGACGATGCTCATGAAGCTGGCGGCAAGCTAATCATATCGCGTGGGAATGGGGCGGTTGATTTTCAAATGGCCGAACATGCGTTCGATGCGGTTGCGTTGCTTGTAGAGCGCCAAATCATGTTCAATCCGGCGGTTTGATCGGCCTGGAATGACGGCCTGTATATTGCGGCTCGCAAGGTCCGCACGGATGGTGTCGGCATCGTAGCCCTTGTCCGCGAGCAGTGCCTGTGGCGCCGGATGACGCTCAATGATGCCAGGTCCAACATTCCGTGGTCCCCCGCTCGTCAAGATACGGAACGTGTTCAAACATGGGTCATTTCTCAGTATCCCCTTTGGGCAAACGCTCTCGCCCGCAGCAGCCCGGCAGCCTCCGAGGTTTCCCGTCCCAAACTCGGGGTCACCCCGATGGGCCCGCCGAGAGCTGTTATGCAATTTTGCGCGGATGCAGCCGGAGGGCGGGATGAGTCCCGGCCTTAGACCACAAGCGGGAGTTTCACGAAATGGCAGACAAGCAACCGAATATCCTGATCCTGTGGGGAGATGACATCGGACAGTCGAACCTCAGCGTGTTCACCAAGGGCATGATGGGTTATCGCACGCCCAATATCGACAGTATTGCCGAACAGGGCATGCTGTTCACCGACTATTACGCCGAACAAAGCTGCACCGCCGGCCGTGCCAGCTTCATTATGGGCCAGAACGGCATTCGCACCGGCCTGACCAAAGTCGGCATGCCGGGCGCCAAGGAAGGCATGCAGGCCGTCAACCCGACCATCGCGCGCGTGCTCAAGTCCGCTGGCTATGCCACCGGGCAATTCGGCAAGAACCACCTCGGCGACCGCGACGAGCATTTGCCGACGATGCACGGTTTCGATGAGTTCTACGGCAACCTCTACCACCTCAATGCGGAGGAAGAGCCTGAAAACCCGGACTATCCCAAGCCAGAGGATTTCCCGAACTTCCGCAAGAATTTCGGCCCGCGCGGCGTGCTGCACTGCCATGCCGACGGCAAAGGAGGGCAGAAGATCGAGGACACCGGACCGCTTACCAAGAAGCGGATGCAAACCATCGACGACGAGGTGGTGGAAAAGGCCACCGCCTTCATCCGCAAGACGGTGGAGTCGGGCGAGCCCTTCTTCGTGTGGTTCAACACGACCCACATGCATTTCCGTACCCATGTGAAACCGGAAAGCCGAGGGCAGGCCGGTCGCTGGCAGAGCGAATATCACGACGTCATGATCGATCATGACAAGGCGATCGGCGCCATGCTGAAGCTGCTCGACGATCTGGGCATCGCCGACGACACCTTCGTCATGTACTCGACCGACAATGGCCCACACTGCAATTCGTGGCCGGATGCCGGCACCACACCGTTCCGTTCGGAAAAGAACACCAGTTGGGAAGGTGCCTATCGCGTGCCTGCCATGGTTCGCTGGCCGGGCAAGATTCCGGCGGGATCGATCTCCAACGACATCGTTTCGCACCTCGACTGGCTTCCCACCTTCGCGGCCATGGCCGGCATCGATGACGTCACCGGAAAGCTCAAGAAGGGATGCGAACTCGATGGCCACAAGTTCAAGGTCCACCTCGACGGCCACGACCTTACCGGACATCTGACCAAGGGCGAGAAGTCTCCCCGTCCCGGCTTCATCTACTGGACCGACGAAGGCGAAGTTGCCGCGCTCCGGGTCGATAACTGGAAGGCGGTGTTCATGGAACAGCGCTGCCAGGGCACGCTGCAGATCTGGGGCGAACCCTTCGTCACCGGCCGCATTCCCAAGCTTTTCAACCTGAGGACCGATCCTTACGAATTCGCCGATGTTACGTCGAATACCTATTGGGACTGGTATCTCGACCGGGCCTTCATTCTCGTCCCGATGCAAGGGATCATCGGCGATTTTCTGGGTACACTGAAGGAATTCCCCCCCAGCCAAAAGGCAGGTAGCTTCAATCTCGACAAAGTGCTTGCAACGATGACGCAGGCGGCATCCGGCGGCGGCTGACCTGACGATTGCAGCAATTGCGACCGGGCCTTCGCCACTGCGAAGGCCCGGTTTGTTGATTGCCGCTGAGAGGTGACCCCGAGGGGCGTGGGCGGACGAAACCGAGATTAAGGCTTTGATTCGGGAAGCTCCTCTCCTGACGATCTGATAACTTCGCGTTGGGTCACGGCATCGCGAATTGCGGCTCATTCCCACACCAAGTCGTACAGGTTCGCCCCTAACTGGGTGAACCTAGGACGGCTCTGTCGGCATTGTCGTCGGTCCTGCTGCCATTCCCCTTATGTGGATGTGCGATAAGCTCGGATATCAAACAGGAATTGACTGGCAGTCGCCGAGGCTCGTTCGGCCTCGTCTTCGGGAATGTCGATTCCGTGGGCGGCCTTGTTTAGACTGTTGACGATGCCGATGAAATCTTTCGTGGAGGGCAGATCGCGCACCTCTTCGTTTAGAGCAGGATGAATTTCTCGTTGACAGCAACCCGAAGCCGTGCGGTACGGATCCGAAGCTTCAGGGTGTCGAGAAGCTAGGCATATTAGGTCGAATCGACAGGTAGTGAAGCGAAGCTCATGTTCTCCTACCTAGCAGGAGACTATCCCCAAGACATGCCTCTTGGATCGACATCCGTCAAACTCCGCCGCGCTTGGAATTGGCAGCTTTGTCTCAATTCAGATGTTCAGGGCAGATCTGCTTTCGGTGCATGAAAGTCGGTTTTCAGCGTGCATAAAAAGAGGCGTCGAACGTGGGCTGTGTCGGCGGATTGAGAAAGTAAGGTAGGGCAGGGGTTTTGGCCGCAACGCGCCCGATTCCGGTCACTCCGTAGGATGGATGCCTTAACCAAAATCTGCCGCTGCCAGCGTTCTCAGATGCGTTACCTCGATCAGTAGACACCGCCGCGGATCACGTTCGATAGCGAACGGGCGACGTCGTGGCGTAGAGGGTCAGATGCGCGCTGCATTTGACCTTAGAAATTGCGCCCTCTACCAAGAGGCATGCCCGAACATCACATGAACCGTCGCGTTTTCTGGGGTGCATCCGCGATCGTCGCAGCTATGCTTGCCAGTGCGATGCTCGCGCCTGGATCTTCCGATCTGCTTTTCAAGGCCGCTCAGCAATGGGTGATCGGTACTTTCGGGTGGCTCTATGTCGCGGCAGTGGCACTGTTTCTTCTCTGCGTCCTTGTCCTGGGATTTGGCCCTGCCGGACGGCTGCGGCTAGGTCCCGACGATGCCGAGCCAGACTTCCCCTATGTGTCCTGGCTCGCCATGCTCTTCGCAGCGGGCATGGGCATTGGCCTTATGTATTTTGCCGTTGCGGAGCCTATTCAGCATTACATTGCGCCGCCAGTCGGCAAGGGGGGCACAGTCGCTGCTGCGCGCGAGGCGATGGCCATCACTTTCCACCATTATGGGGTCCACGCCTGGGCAGTATATTGCCTTGTGGGGTTGAGTCTTGCCTACTTCTCCCACCGCAAGGGTCTTCCGCTCACCTTGCGGTCGGGCCTTCATCCGCTGCTGGGGAAACGCATCAATGGCGTGACCGGGGATCTGATCGATATCTTCGCCGTGTGCGGGACAGTGTTCGGCGTTTCAACCTCGCTGGGCTTCGGCGTGTCGCAGATGAGCGCAGGCCTTGCGTATAATTATGGATTGCCAGATACCCTTACGGTTCAGCTCGTCATCATTGCGCTCGTTATGGGGGCGGCCACTCTGTCCGTGCTCAGCGGGGCCGACAAAGGCATCCGCCGCCTGTCCGAACTGAACCTGACGCTGGCGGTCCTGCTGATGCTCTTCGTGCTGATATGTGGACCGACACTGTTCCTGTTAAACGCGCTCGTCCAGAATTTCGGTCACTACCTCGATCGCTTTTTCGAACGCACTTTCACGCTCTACGCCTACGAACCGCGTGCCTGGCTGGCTGATTGGACCTTGCTTTACTGGGCGTGGTGGATTTCCTGGTCGCCTTTTGTGGGGATGTTCATCGCCCGTATCTCCCGCGGTCGCACGATCCGTGAATTCGTGACCGGCGTGCTGTTCGTCCCCAGCGGCTTTACCTTCCTTTGGATGACGGTGTTCGGCAATACCGCCATCTCCATCGACATGGGGGCGGCCGGCGGTGCAATTTCCCACGCCGTCCAGGAAAACCTGTCGACTGCGCTGTTCCATTTCCTCGAATATCTGCCTGGATCGGCATTTACGGCAACGCTCGCCATCGCCCTGGTTGCGGTATTCTTCATAACATCTGCGGATTCCGGGGCATTGGTGATCGATACGCTGGCGTCCGGCGGTGAGGAGGACACGCCGCGATGGCAGCGCGTGTACTGGTGCATCCTGCTGGGGCTGACCGCTGCGCTGTTGTTGCTGGCCGGTGGGCTTGGTGCCTTGCAGACAGCCACATTGCTGGCAGCGCTGCCGTTCTGCATCATCATGTTGATGCTAGGGTACGGTCTGATGCGCCAAACAAATGCGGATATGGAGGGGGTCAACATTTCGGACGAGGCCGCGCCTATCGGCGACCGGCTGAAGCGGCTCTTCGTGCCTGCCAGCCGGGCCATGATCAATCGCCAACTCGCCGAGCGCGGCGTGCCTGCGTTGCGTAAGGTGTGCGAGGCTATGCTGCAGGAAGGCTGGGCTGACAGCCATGTCGTTGAAACGGATACGACGGCAACGCTGACAATCACTTTCGCGCACGAAAGCGTGTTCGTTTACGAACTGTCCGCCCGAGCGAGGCCGCTTCCGGCCTATACCGCGCTGGAAGCGCCCGAACGCCGGCGAACGATGACATGGACGCTGGCGGCGCAGACCCGCGGGGATCTGCGGCACCGAGATGTCACGAGCTTTTCCGAAGCACAGATTGCAGCAGACATCGCGGCACAGCTGGAGCGCTGGCGGCCCAAGTGACAGGGCTCCGAAGGAAAAGCCTCCCAACTAAGCGTGAGTAAGGCTGCGGCGTTCATGTCACCTGGCGGTCTTCCGTTGAGCCTATCGCATGGTCGTCTCATGGCTTGGAAGCTGCAACCGCACGCGATGACGGGATATTCAATACGCACATTGCAGGGATTGGGAATGGGGCAAATATGACAGCCTCTCACTCGTCAGGGACAACGCCTGAAGGGGCGATTTACGAACGCCTTGAGCACGTTGCGCTCTACCGCTGGTGGCGCCGTACGATCGTGGGGCGAGTGGATCACGAAGCGGTGATGGGGCGCATCGTCGAAGACAGTGGCTGGACGCCCAGATACGCCTTCATGGTGATGATGTCCGCCGGTATTGCGGTTCTCGGCCTGCTGCTGTCTTCACCGGCAGTGGTTATCGGCGCCATGCTGATTTCTCCGCTAATGAGCCCGATTCTCGGGCTCGGGTTCAGTCTAGCGCTGTTCGACTTCAGCGAGATGCGGCGCGCGCTGACTGCACTGGCGATCGGTGCCAGCGCGGCAGTGCTGTTCACGGCGCTGATCGTTACGCTCTCACCTCTCCAGGCGCCGACCAGCGAGATCATCGCGCGCACACGGCCAAATCTGTTTGATCTCGCCGTCGCGCTCTTTGCAGCGCTGGCCGGGACCTTCGCGATCATTCGGGGGCGCGGCGACACCGTGGTCGGTGTCGCCATCGCTACAGCCTTGATGCCCCCCCTGGCCGTCGTCGGCTTTGGCCTTGCGACTTGGAACATGCCGGTGCTGGGCGGCGCTTTTGCGCTGTTCGTCACAAACTTCGTCACGATCGCACTGTCAGCGATGATCATGGCGCGCTTCTACGGCTTCGGGCACTCCCTTTCCAGCCAGCAGACCTGGGCACAAACCTTTGTTCTGCTATTCGTTTTCGTCGCTATGGCCATTCCGCTGGGAATATCCCTCAAGCAGATTGCCAGCGAAGCAGTGACGCTAAACCAGACCCGATCGTTCCTTTCCGAACGTTTCGGCGCCGATGCACGCATAACCCAGCTCGACATCGACTTCGACGCCAAGCCAGCGTTGGTTCGAGCCGTCGTCATTACCCCGCGTGACAAGATGAAGCGCACTGCGGCTTTGCAGGATGATCTCACCGCAAGGCTGGGGCAGCCGGTGAAACTGCGGTTGGACCAGGTATTGCTGGAAGCAGGGGCCGGTGCAATCGAGGCCCAGCGCGAGGAAATCCGTCAGGCGGGTGATGCGGCAGCTATTGAAACCCAGCGCATCGCCGGGCTTGCGCAAATGCTGGCATTGACCGCAGGTATCGCTCCCGACGCGGTGACGATAGATCGCGACCATCACCGGGCCATGGCCACTGCAGCACCGCTTCCGGGCGCTACCCTTGCGACATATCGTGCGCTTGAGCTGCGCGCATCAGCTCAGGCGGAAGGCTGGGACGTGGTCCTGACACCTCCCCAGATGAAATTGCCGCGGATTGTCTTCGGGCAAGGAAGTGAAATTCTGGATCCAGTGGCACGCGAAGCCGTACTCGTGAGCGCATGGGCAGCCAAGCGCTGGAACGTTACCGCGCTAAGTGTTCCCGGTCTGCCGCAAGACGAACCCGAGCGGCCAACATTGGTGCAGCAACGTGCAATGGCAGTGGCCGAGGTCCTCCGCTCGGCCGGTGTGCAGCCCGAATCACGCGCTGCGACTGGCACATTTGAGTTGCAGGCGGTGCCTTCCGAAACCTTCTGAAGCTTAGCTTTGCCTTGTACGTTCTGCATTTGAAGAAAGCCTGACAATGGTCGCCGTTCTTAAAAAGCCGCGCTCCGCACTGCGTGCGTTTCTGCGCAGCGAAGCCTCCGGAGGCATCCTCCTGATGGCGGCAGCAGCGGCTGCTTTGGTCGTAGCGAACAGTCCGCTCGCTGAAGACTACTTCCACGCCCTGCACGTCCTGGTAGGGCCGCTGTCGCTTGCGCATTGGATCAATGACGGGCTCATGACACTGTTCTTTCTGCTCGTGGGCCTTGAGATCAAGCGTGAGTTTGTGGATGGTCACCTGGCGAACTGGTCAGATCGTGCCCTGCCGGCGATTGCCGCGCTTGCAGGGATGATCTGCCCGGCGCTCGTCTATCTGGCTCTGACGAATTCGACGCCAGGACTCGCCCGTGGGTGGGCCATTCCTGCAGCGACCGACATTGCTTTTGCCATTGGCGTAATGGCTCTGCTGGGACGACGGGTTCCGGCGTCGTTGAAGCTGTTGCTGACGACCATCGCAATCGTCGATGACATGGGGGCGGTGGCGGTGATTGCACTTGCTTACACCAGCGGAATTCACGGACTGGCATTGCTTGCGGCAGGTGCCGTCATGGCGGTCATGTTCGTGCTTAACCGAACCGGCGTGAAGAACCTGTTCCCCTATCTGGTCCTTGCAGGGCTGCTATGGCTCGCCGTATTGCTCTCTGGCGTCCACGCCACGATCGCCGGTGTGCTGGCGGCAAGCCTGATCCCGATCCGTGCGACGCCGGGAGCGCCGGATGCCGAGGATTCACCGCTTCACCGGCTTGAGCATGCGCTGCATCCCCTCGTGGCGTATGTGATTGTCCCGATATTCGGGTTTGCCAATGCCGGCGTCGCGCTTACAGGGCTGGGTTCGGAGCAGATTCTCGCTGCTCTTCCGCTGGGGGTTGCGGCAGGACTTTTCGTGGGCAAGCAGGTGGGCGTTTTTGCGGCACTGTGGTTCTGCTGTCGAATTGGGATCGCCAAACGGCCCAGCGGCGCAACGTGGGTGCAGACCTATGCGATGTGCCTGCTGTGCGGGATTGGCTTCACGATGAGCCTATTTGTGGGAGGCCTGGCATTTTCCGATCAGTTGCTGGTCGATGAGGTCAAGATCGGCGTTCTTGGCGGTTCAATCCTGTCTGCCCTCGCGGGTTGGCTTCTTATGCGGTTTTCAAAGGGCCCACCCAAAGCTGGATGATCCTCCATGAAAGATTCTCAGGGCCAATACCGCCGGTGGATCAGGGTTACTCGTTCACGATCATCTGAACTGGTCATGGCGTCACAGGCCCTTTGAAGGGCATCGCGGGCTTCGTTCTCGAAATCGCGTCGCGCATACGGTGCGATAGTCTGCAGCGCCCCGAGGGACTTTTGCAGCCGTATCGCGACTTCGATAAGCCCCGCGCCGTCACGTGCAATTGGTCGGTACAGGTCGTCGAGAAGATCGGACAGAGCAAAGGGTGGCACCCAGACGCCCTTAAGCTCGCAGGCCTCATCGTCCTGCTCACTTCCCAGCATAGTGGCAAGAACTCGCGTACCCGCTTCAATGACTGCTATTGCCGTGCCTGGGTCGTTCACCGCAGGAGAAAGCGCGCGCGAGGCGATTTCAGAAAGAACCACAAGGCCAAAGCGCGGATCATGGTCGAATGCACGTTCGTGCTGGACGGTAAACGCGGCGCGGATCATGTCCGCCTGTTCGTCCTCAATCGGCATGATTGACCAAGCAAGCAAGCGCGAGGGATCGACGAAGGTGCCGGCGAGTGCGGCAAGAACGATCTCGCCACCAATCTGATTGGCTGCATGCTCGAGGGCGGGGATATCGACATGGGTTATGCGGCCGATTTCGTGATGGAAGACGCCGGCCGCATCATGTGGCACGTCGCGATGCTGGCGCGGTCCAACTTGCGGAGGGCGCACCATCATATGAGCGGCCTGCGTCGCGGCTTTTTCGACTCGATCGATCGTATCGTTGACGCGCCCGAAATGGGTAATGTGTTCGATCCAACGCAGAAATGTGATCACAATGACACCAATCACGAGGATGGTGCCAGCGTAGAGGATCACGCGGCCGCTTTCGCCGTACAGCCCGGTCGACAGAGCGATGATCCCGACGATCGCAAACAGGAAGCTGCCGAGAAATGTCGCCAGGGCATTCTGGGCGGTCGTGTCCGCCACCAGAAGTTGTACGGCGCGCGGGGTGATGGTGCTGGTTGCGCCCGAATAGGCCGATACCATCGCGGTCAGAGAGAACGTCGTGACCGCCAGCATGCTCGAAGCGAGGACGTTCAGAATGTTGTCGACTGACTTCGCGCCGACCTTCGCCGCGAACTCGTAAGTGATGGCGTGTCCGAACAGCGTTCCTGCAAGGGCGAGGCAAACGGCAAAGAGGCAGAAAAGTCCCGCCCGAAACCACATTCGGCGGGTCAACAGTCTTAAGGCCCATTGCCAGCGATTCACAAGCTCTTCCTAGTCGAATGTACGGGGGCGAGGAGAAATCGGCGATGCGACCGTCGTGGTGCCCGGGCTTTGCCGTCGGTCAGGCGCCAAGTCCGGATTGCGCCGCCTCATCCCCCTGAGGCGCATCCTGACTGGACCTGTGAATGCCCAAGGGTTCCTTGAATGTATTCGTCACATAGGGGAAGGGGATCTCGATCCCGTTTTCGTCGAGAGCGGACTTCACGGCCCGGATTACGGCGTCGCGCGAGGAGTGCATGTCGAGCGGCTTGGAGCCAGCCCACCAGCGGACGGTGAAGTCCACTGAACTCGCGTTAAACTCCTTTGCGAAGACATCGATCCGGCGGTCTTTCTCGATGACATCGAGGCCTTCAAGAGCGCTTCGAATTACGTCGGCGGCTCGATCAAGGTCCGTGTCGTAAGAGACCCCGACCACGATCTCGTGGCGGCGATGGGGCTTGTCAGTGAGTATCTCGACAGGATTCTTGAAAAGGGTGGAGTTGGGGACAATCGTAAGCTCGTTGGAGAGCTTGCGAACGTGGGTCTCGCGTAGCGATATATGCTCCACGCGGCCCACGATGCCATCGCATTCGATTACGTCGCCGATGCGCATCTTCTGGCGCACCATGATGAGGATCCCAGCGAGAAAATTCTGGAAGAAATCCTGGAAAGCAAAGCCAATCGCGATGGTGCCGATACCGAGGCCCGCGATGAGGCTGGCCGGTGTAAGGCCAGGCAATACCACGGTCGCTGCGATCATGAGACCTACGACCCAGACGGCGATGGACACGACCGTGTCGACCAATTGCTTGAGGCTTTCGCGTATGTGGGCATGCTGGGTCAGTCGGGCCGCGATACGCCTGCAGAGCCGGGCGGCCAGCGCCGTCAAGATAACCAGCAGCACGGAAATGGCGATGTTGGGAAGCAGAGCTATGAAGCCGGTCCACATCGACCACAACTGGCGCATCAGGATGTCGAATGTGCTCACACGCTGCCTCGTCCCGTCTGTAAGCCGCGCTTAATTGTGCGGCTGCGACCCTGGAGAAGCGCCTGAAAGACCGATTGGCTCCGCCTCAACGTGCGAGAGGGAATGGTGATCGCGCATAGAATGATTTATTTCCGGTTTTCCAGGCGCTGCCTGCGACAATCTGCGCACAAGCCCGTTCTTCCCTTCAGATACCCGAAGAGTGGTCGAAAGGGCCGCTGACATCATTAGCGGTGAACCCTGTGTCCAAGCCTTTTCCGAAATTTCGCTTAGCCGCTGCTCTCTTTCGCGACGGTGCCGGAGGCAGAAACATTGCCTTGTGGGGGGCACTCGCAGCCTCGCTGGTTATCGCCTTGTGCTGGAACACTCATCCGGCAGCGCGGTGGCTACTCCTGCTGACAATGCCAATCTTGCTGCTGGCATTGATTGATCTGGTTCAGTCGGAGCACAGCCTTAGGCGCAATTATCCCGCGTCAGCGCGCTTCCGTTGGCTTTTTGAATGGATGCGGCCCTATTTGCGGGCCTATATCGTCGAGAGCGATCTTGATGGGCGCCCCTTCAGCCACGATGAGCGAGCGTTGGTCTATGCTCGGGCGAAGGGAGATGAGGACGCCCATCCCTTCGGCACGGAACTTGACGTCTATTCCGGTGCATACGAATGGCTTGCTCACTCAATAGCTCCAGCGACCAATGTCGAGCGTGATCAGCGGGTTCTGGTGGGCACCGATCAGTGCAGCCGGCCTTATGCAGCGTCTCGGCTGAACATCTCAGCGATGAGCTTCGGGTCACTAGGCGCCAATGCCATCGAGGCGCTGAACCTGGGAGCCAAATTAGGAGGGTTTTATCACGATACAGGTGAGGGAGGTTTATCAACCTATCATCTCAAACACGGGGGCGACATCGTTTGGGAATTAGGTTCGGGGTACTTCGGCTGCCGTGATGAGAACGGGAGGTTCGACCCTGGCAAGTTTCGCGACCAGGCCGGGAGCGAAGCGATACGGATGACCGAGATTAAGCTGAGCCAAGGTGCCAAACCGGGCCATGGCGGCCTGCTTCCCGGCGCCAAGGTCACCGCCGAGATTGCGAAGGCCCGAAATGTACCTCAAGGTGCGGATTGTGTGTCTCCGCCAGGCCATAGCGCATTCGCCACGCCAATTGAGCTGCTGGAATTTGCAGGTCAGATGCGTGACCTATCCGGCGGTAAGCCTGTCGGGATCAAGTTGTGCATTGGCTATCCGCACGAGTTCCTCGCCATCGTGAAGGCGATGCTGGAGACTGGGATCCTGCTCGACTATATCGTCATCGATGGTGCCAAAGGCGGCACCGGCGCCGCGCCAACGGAACTGTCAGACCGCGTCGGGATGCCCTTGCGCGAAGGACTGATCATCGCGCGAAACGCTCTGGTCGGGACTGGACTGAAGGACAAGGTCAGGTTGGCCGCGTCGGGCAAGGTCGCTTCGGGCGCGGCAATCGCGATGAACGCTGCGCTCGGCGCTGACTGGTGCAATGCCGCGCGTGCATTCATGTTCTCGCTCGGCTGCGTCCAGTCGATGCGTTGCCATACCGGAACCTGTCCGACGGGTATTGCTACGCAGTCTCCTGCGCGTCAGCGAGCTCTGGTCGTACCAGAAAAGGCCCGGCGCGTGGCGCGCTATCACCGCGCCACTGTCGATGCGCTGCATGATATGGTCGTCGCAGCGGGGCTCCAATCGTGCGGGGAATTTAGGCCATCGCACTTGCGCCAGCGCATCAATGTCGCCGAAATGCGGGCCATGGACGAAATTTACAGCTTTCTCGCACCGGGCGTTCTGTTGTCCGAACCGGAGTCCACCTCCATGGCCGCTTGGTGGCATCAGGCGAGCGCTGCCACGTTCCGCGCGAGGAGTTGAGCGAGGATGCAACCTCTTATCTCTGGCTGGAGCAGCTACCAGCCCTTCGTAGGTCTCTTGCTCGTCGTCATACTGTTCGTAGCTTTTGCAACCGAGCGTTTCCCGCCGGTAGTAGTGGCGATCGCCGGCGCGACTTTCATGCTGGCGACGGGAATGCTGTCCGCTACTGACATGCTTTCAGTGTTCGCCAATCCTGCCCCGATCACCATTGCAGCATTTTTTGTGCTTTCCGGTGCGCTGGTTCGTACGGGTGCGATCGATGCCCTTGCCCAGTTGATGGTCGCGCGCGCCCAGCAAAGCCCGAGAAAGGCTATCGCGGAAATGCTCGCCACAGCGACAATCGCCCCTGCATTTGTAAACAACACGCCCGTAGTGATGGTGCTGATCCCCTTGGTGAAGCGTTTGGCCCGTACGGTAGGCATCGCCGCAACGCGCCTGCTCATACCTTTGTCCTATCTGGCAATCCTGAGTGGCACTCTGACACTCGTGGGCACGTCGACCAATCTATTGGTGGACGGCGTGGCGCAAGAAAACGGCTTAAGGCCATTTAGCATTTTCGAAATTACCGGCGTGGGGCTGATCGCACTCATTGCCGGCGGTTTGACCTTGCTCGTCCTGGGGCCGCGCCTTCTGCCGGACAGGCCAGATGATGAGGTGACGGATTCCCGCGAACGTATATATCTCACCGAACTCACGATCATGCGACCGAAGACCACAAATCTTCGGCTTGGCGACTTGAGAGCTTTGCGGCAAGGGGGCACACGCTTGCTCGGCGTCCGCCGGGGAACGAAGATCCTGCGCCAACCTGCCGCCGATCTTGTGCTTGAAGGCGGGGATCGCCTGATCGTGGCTACAAGCGCGCGCGAACTCGACGCGCTTGCACGAGCGCATGAGGTATCGGTCGGCCTTCAGAATGTGGGTCGGCCCATCCGTCTGGCAAGCGATGAGCGTGAAGATGGCATAGGTCTGGTCGGTCTCACGCTGGCGCCATCCCATCCAGCGATTGGGCGCACCCTGCGCGAAATTCCTTTTCTTTCCAATTTAAGCGTGCGCGTTCTTGGTCTCAGCCGACCGCGTCACCTCGCCGGGCCCGACCTTGCCAACGCGCGCCTGCGCGCAGGCGACAACCTGCTGGTGGCGGCAAGCGAGCAGGCAGCGGCGCAACTGCATGAAAATGCCAATTTCATCGCTGAGGATACGAGCACGATACGTCGATTTCGCCGACGTAAGGCACCCATTGCGATCGCTGCTCTGGCCGGAACAATCGTCCTTGGTGCTCTCAATGTTCTGCCGATATTCGCACTGGCGATTATCGCCGTCGCGCTTGTCCTCTTGACGCGGTGTATAGACGCTGAGGAAGCGTGGAGCGCTATCGACGGCAACGTGATCGTCCTTATCTTCTCGATGCTCGCATTTGGACTTGGGCTCGAAAAAGCCGGTAGCGTCGCCCTGATTGTCGATACGCTGGCGCCTTGGATGGCGCATCTTCAACCACTTGTCCTATTGATTGTACTTTACGCTGCGACCTCAACGCTTACGGAAACTGTCACTAACAATGCCGTCGCTGTAATTATGACGCCTATCGCGATTGGTATTGCCGAGGTTGCAGGAGTAGACGCCAGGTCTCTCGTTCTAATTGTAATGTTTGCCGCATCTGCGAGTTTTGCGACGCCTATCGGTTACCAGACCAACACAATGGTCTACGCTGCTGCCGATTATCGGTTCGCAGACTTTGTTCGGATTGGCCTGCCGATGAATATTATAGTGGGGTTGGCGACCTGTCTCGGCATCTATCTGTTGCAGTAAACCGGCAGGCAATCGGAAGATTTCTTCGGAACATGCCTTTAAGAGATACCGTGGACACCATCGGCATCGCGCAATGCCGTAGCCGAGCGGCCGCGGTGTCAGAAAAGGGCTGCGGCTTAAATCAGCTTTTGGGAATAACTCGCTCAAGATCGACCGAAAAGCGTGCTTGAAGCCCCTCGGGGAGATACTCAATCAAAACATCCCGGCTGCCGCATATGCCCATGGATATGAGGCGAGAACCGAAACCCTTGGCGGCTGGTTTTTCTACAATAGGTCCACCACGCTCCTGCCAGACAAGCTGAAAGTGGCTGCCATCGTGGTGCCAGCTGACCAGCACTTCACCCACCTCCTGCGATAACGAGCCATATTTCACCGCGTTGGTGGCCAGTTCGTGGACGATGAGCGATAGCGACATTGCTGCTTCGGCGCTGACCTGGATATCAGTTCCGCAAAACGCGATCCTGCCACTGTCAGCGCCAAGCCATAACACACGCTGGAGAAGGGCGGAAATCTGAATCGCGCTCCAGCTCGTCTGGAGGAGACTGTCGTTCGCCTGGCCCAGTGCGGCGATTCGATTAAGCAACGCTTCGCGCACCTCGGGATCGATGCCACGCAATGTTTGGGAAGCGAGCGACTGTACCACGGTGAAGCTGTTTTTTACCCGGTGGGACATTTCCTGCATCAAGAGTTGCTTTTGCTGCTCCGCGGCCTTGCGGGCCGTCACATCGATCGCTGTGCCGGAGAAGCGATAGGGCGAACCAGTCGCATCCAATACCATGCGCCCCTTGCATTCGACCCAGCGGATCGGTTCGCCAGGGATGGCGAGGCGATACTCGACGAGGAAATCGGCGCCATGGTCAAAGACGGCTCGGACGCTGTCGCGCAGCAGGTGCAGATCTTCAGAAACGACATATTTTTGATATTGCTCTTCAGTGAGGCCTGCGGCGCAGCCCTCGACATCAAGCCCGTAGAGTCGTGCGAAATTGCCATCGCCGTGTATGCGATCGGATGACACCATCCAGTCCCACAGACCCACAGAGCCGGATGCGGCCAGAGCCATTTGCAGGCGTTCATCCTGCTGCGCCATCCGATCTTGAAGCAAACGCGCCTGAGTTTTGTCACGAAGGACCTTCACGAAACCGACGATCACGTCATCAGCGTCCTTGAGCGGCATCATCTCGCCACTGGCCCAGAAGCGCTCCCCGTTCTTGCGCAGATGCCAGCGTTCATCCGCGCCCCTGCCATTGGCCAGCGCGTGTCTCATCTCACGGCCTGGAACAGCGGCAGCGCGATCCTCCGGGGTAAAAAAGACCGAGAGATCGCGCCCTACCATCTCTGGAGCTTCCCATCCAAGAATGGCAACTGCGCCTGCATTCCAGTCGGTGATCGAACCTGTGCGATCCATGACGATGATCGCATAGTCGATCGCGCTGTTGAAAATCGATTGGAAGCGCAGCGCGGCATTGGCGAGGTCGTTCTTGCCCTCTCGCTCCTGCCGGGCGACCTTGCGCAATTCCAACTGGGTCATCACCTGTGTCGCCAGCATCTGTAGCGTGAAACGTTGGAGTTCGGTCAGCCCTTCGGGGCGCGGCTGAGTATCCAGGATGCAAAGCGTTCCGATTGCGAGCCCTGCTTGATCTTTGAGCAGCGCACCGGCATAGAAGCGGATGCCGCCCGCCACCTTGACCAAGGGATTGGCCGCAAAGCGGCTGTCCTTCGTGGCGTCGCGAATTTCCAGGAAATCCTCTTCCAGGATAGCATGGGCGCAAAAAGAGGTATCGAGCGGCGTCTCGCGAACGCCGAGGCCGATTTCAGCCTTGAACCATTGGCGGTCATCGCCGACTAGGTTGACGACAGCGATCGGCGCCGCGCAGATCGCAGCGACCAGCTTCACAATATCGTCAAACTGCTGTTCGCGCGGCGTGTCGAGAATATCATATCTGGCAAGGGCTAAACTGCGGCCCGCCGAAAGGACATCGCCAAAGCATGAAGGTGCATCATATGCGTCGCTCAAATTCGGACTCCATGCGCTAAACCGGCATGGCGTCGGCTGCGCACGCAGCTATAGCCGTTGCTGTATCCATCTAGCCACTTATTAATCGCCTCAACTGGTCACGACGGTTTGTGTGCGGCGGGCTGCTTGAGGCTCGAGTTCATCTGGCTGCGCGCTACTGAAGGAGCGCGAGGTGGCGCTAATGGCCGTCAGTCGAAGTCCAATGCCACATGCGGAATATCGCCTTCGATGAAACCGTGCGGCGTGGCATAGTGGGTCACCGGCACGCCCAAGTCTCGTCCGGTGTCCAGAGTTTCGCCATTGCCTGCGGCCATCAGCATCGAAGTGAGTAGACGGGCGGTGGCGAGTTGCACGCCATCGGCACTAATCATGACGGTCGCGGGCCCGGCTATCGCATCAACGGCGAAGCGCATCGTCACTGTGCTGGCGCCTTGCGGAAGTGCCTTGTCCGCAACCACGCGGGTAATCTCCTCAGGATCGGTGGAACGCGCTGCCACGAAGGCGGGGCGGCCCTTGTCGAGATAGAAGCTCCACCCGCCGAACCGGCTGCCATAGGCCATAATCGCGCCAGAGGCCGCGGCAGAGTCGAGTTTCAAATCGGCTGTCAGCGTGAAGCTGCGTGCGATCGGAACCGGCCCCGAATTGGCTGGCAGGCTCACGTCCTTGCCCCAGAAATCGAAATGCTTCCGGACGCTGCCGCGCATCATCGCCGCGCCGCGCGCCATGCCGAAGCGATGGTCCAGCGGGAAGACATCGTTGTGATCCGCCTCCTGCTTCCACAGTTCCAGCATCGTCTGAAGGCGCGCGGGTTCCTTCGCGGCAAGGTCGGTCGCTTGCGAGAAGTCCTTGTCGAGATTGTAGAGCGACCACTGCATCGGCGGCCGCGTCCCCCTGGGAGGAAGGTTCTCCCATGCCATCCGCCCATCGTCGCCGGACAGGAACCAGCCATCGTGATAGAGGCCTACTTTGCCGCCGATCTCGAAGTATTGGGTGCGCGGCTTCGCGGCATCGCAGGCGGCAAGGCTGGCCAGCAGGCTCTGGCCGTCCATCGGTTTCTGCCGCACGCCGTATACGCTTGCCGGTACCGGCAGATGCGCGGCATCCAGCACGGTCGGGGCAATATCGACAAGGTGCGAAAATTCGCCGCAGATCGCGCCGGGATGGGTAACGTGCCCCGGCCAGGACAAGATCATGCCATTGCGGATACCGCCCAGAAACGAGGCATATTGCTTCGTCCAGCGCAGCGGCGTGTTCATCGCCCAGGCCCAGCCGGCAGGATAGCTTTCATACGTGGCGGCACTGCCCAGCTTGTCGATATTGGCCTGCATCCAGGCCTCGCTCTCATCATGCTTGCCCATGGAGCGCAGCTCGTTGATCGTGCCTTTCGGCCCGGCCTCGGCGCTCGCGCCGTTGTCGCCGATCACCACGGCAACCAGCGTATGATCGCGTTCGCCCATGCGCTGAAGTTCATCGATCAAGCGGCCAATCTGCACGTCCTGATAGGCAAGCTGCGCGGCGGCGACTTCCATGGTGCGTGCGGCGAAGGCCTTCTGATCGGGGGAAAGGCTGTCCCACGCGGGAATCTCGGCAGGACGCTGCGTTAGCTTCGTACCCTTGGGAATGATCCCCAAGGCCAGTTGCCGCCGCCATGTCTGCTCGCGCTGCACGTCCCAACCGCGATCGAATTTGCCTTTGAACCGCGCTATGTACTCCGGCGGTGCCTGTTGTGGAGCATGGGTGGAGCCGGGCGCCATGTAGACGAGGAAGGGCTTGTCCGGCGCGGCGGCCTTCTGGTTGTGGATCCAGCGAATGGCGTCGTCTGCCAGCCGGCTGTCCAGCAGGCGGCCTTCGCTATCGTCGCGCTCGATCCGCTGAACGCCGCGATAAAGGATCGGCGAGTACTGGTCGCTGTCTCCGCTGATGAAGCCGAAGTAGTAATCGAAACCGAGTCCCGTCGGCCAACCGTCGAACGGTCCGGCCTCGCTGCGTTCGTTGGCGGGCAGGTTGTGATGCTTGCCGAACATCGCCGTGCTGTAGCCGTTGAGGCGCAGGATCTGCGCGATCGTGGCGGTTTCCGGCAGTATCTTACCGCCATAGCCGGGAAACGGCGATGGAACGTCGCTCAGCCAGCCAACGCCGGCAGCGTGATGGTTGCGCCCGGTCAGCAGCGCCGCGCGACTGGGCGAGCAGATGCCGGTGGTATTGAAGCGATTGTAGCGCTGGCCCTGCGCAGCAAGACGGTCGAAATTCGGTGTCGGTACCGGGCCGCCGAACGCGCTGGACATCGCGAAGCCGACATCGTCGCTCATCATCAAGAACACGTTGGGCGCCCCTTCCGGCGCGCGAACCGGCACCTGCGGCGTCCCCTTCGCGTCGAGCACGTTTTCGGCCACGGTTCCCTGAAACGGGGTAGTAGGGATGGGCAGGACGGCGCGCGGGGCCCGGCCTTGCGCTGCACCGGCCATGACGAAGGCGGTAACGCCCGCCAACCATCCGAACTTGCGTTTCATGCGATCTCTCCCCGTTTTTGCCAAGGGAGATATGGCTCGCGAAATCATGCTGTCCAATGCATATCAAGTTATCGATTGATGCATCATGGGAATACAATGGACCTCACGCGCCTGCGCCATATCGTTGCCGTGGCCCGCAACCAGAGCTTCTCACGCGCGGCCGAGGAAGAAGGCATCACGCAGCCAGCCCTCAGCCGAAGCATCGCGGCGTTCGAAAAGCGCCACGGCGTTACGCTGTTTGATAGGGGGAGGGGCGGTGTCCATCCCACAGCGGTGGGGCGTCATGTGGTGGAACGGGCCAGGCAGTTACTCGATGCCGTTGGCGATCTGGAAAGCAGCCTCAAGCGCCATCCGCAGGGCGAACCCGGGCAGGTGGCCATCGGACTGGGACCGTTGATGGCGGGGCTGTTTTTGCCCCGGATCGCAAGTCTGCTGCTGGGATCCTGGCCCGGCATTCGGGTCCGCACGCTGGTTCGGCCACCCGATCAGCTCGTGGCCGAACTGCTGAATGACCGTATCGAGATGATCCTTGGCAACAACTGGAACTTGGGGCGCGTGCCGGGCACAGAAGTTATTCGATTGGGCCGGATCGAGATCGCCTACATGGTGCGCGGGAACCACCCTCTTGCTGCCGAGAAGGCCGTCCTCATGACGGATCTGGAACGTTTCCCCATGGCGAGCGCGATCCAACCTCCTCCCGGTGGGGCGCGTGAAAGTGCCGGCAGCTTCGTATGTGACAATTTTCACGTCCTGCGGGAAACGGTGCTTGCCAGCGACTGCGTGTGGGTTTCATCGCCCGCCTTCCTCGCCGAAGATTTGCGGGCGGGTCGGATTGTGCAGCTCACGGTGTACGGACAGGGTGCGACTTATAGCGATATTGCGATGATCGTGCGCAGGGGACGCAGCCGTTCGTCTGCCAGCGTCGTGGCGGCTGAAGAGATCAAATCTTTCTTGGAACGCTCTTCGAAAGACGGATAGCCCAAAGGAGAAAGTACTTCTTCGAAGGCCAAGGCTTCACCTACGTAAATCGGACGGTGTGCTGGAGACTGAAGCTGTTGATATACCTAAATCTCACGTTGGCATCTTACTTGAAACCGCATCCAATGGCATCAGCCGAGCCCTCAGCAGGCCCTGCCAGGCCGTGTCACCCTGCACGTAATATACTGAAGACGTTCATGTTCCCTAAATCAGCCGCTCAGCCATTGATTTTCGCCTCCTGCTGATGTCTGCTTGGCCAACCATCCGGGGTACCGGTTACCTGCGGTCACGACCGTAGTATTTCCGGCCCCTGAAAGATTAGCAACCAATTAGCTCAATCAATGATCGGGGAAATCCCCGATGCAAAAATGGAAATCATGTCCCTAACTTCGGCACCAAGCAAATCCTGCATACGGAGGTTGGTGTGCCAGATTCAAAGCCCAATATTCTCATTATCTGGGGTGATGATGTCGGGATGTGGAATTTGAGCTGCTATCATCGCGGCATGATGGGCGGTTCTACGCCGAACATCGATCGAATAGCCCATAAGGGCATGATTTTCATGGATCACTACGCCCAAGCGTCTTGCACGGCGGGCCGGGCGGCTTTTATCACCGGCCAATATCCAATCCGCGTGGGCCTGAGCACTGTTGGCTTGGCTGGCGCTCCTCAGGGCATGCAAAAGGAAGATCCGACAATCGCCGAGCTACTCAAACCGCACGGATATGTGACTGGTCAGTTCGGCAAAAACCATTTGGGCGATCGAGACGAGCACCTGCCCACAGCGCATGGGTTCGATGAGTTTTTCGGTATCCTCTATCACCTGAACGCTGGCCAATACTCCGAGCAGTACGACTATCCAAAGGATCCGGAAGTCGCGAAGGCATTTGCGTGGCGCGGCGTAATTCATAGCAAGGCAGACGGTAAGGGCGGGCAGATCATTGCGGACAAGGGGGCGTTCGGCTCCGAACGTCAAAGGACGCTGGACGACGAGTTCATGGTTGAATCAAAACGGTTTATTCGCGACGCCGTAACGGCGGGGAGCCCCTTTTTCGTTTGGCACAATACTACCCGGATGCATTACCAGACCCATTTGCCCTCCGCCTATGATGGCGTGACCGGTTACGGCTTGTATGCCGACGGTGTGAAGCAGATGGACGATCATGTCGGAGAACTGCTCGACCTGCTGGAAGAACTGGGCGTTGCCGACAACACGATGGTCATGTTCTCTACCGATAACGGGGCGGCTTCTAACAGCTGGCCGGATGGTGGCAATCAGCCCTTTCGTGGAGAAAAAGGCGTCGGAGGCTACGAGGGCGGCTTCCGAGTCCCATGCGTCGTGAGTTGGCCCGGTCGCATCCAGGAGGGGGTCGCCACTGGCGAATTCATGGCGATGGAAGATTGGATGCCCACGATCCTGTCGGCATTGGGTGAGGATGATCTCAAGGAGGCACTGCTGGAAGGTAAGACTATCGGCAATACGACCTACAAAGTCCATCTCGACGGATACGACCAGACCGATGTTCTGACCGGTAGCGGAAAATCAAAACGTATGGACTTCTATTATTTTACCGAAACGACTTTGCATGGTCTACGTTACGGTGATTGGAAGTTCCTTTTCAAGAAGCAGGACAAGTGGTTCAACGGTGTGCAGGAGAACCTGAATACGCCGCTAATAACCAACCTCAAGCTTGACCCTTTCGAACGCTTTCATGAAGCAAGGGGCTTTGACGAATGGCAGGAAAACCGATCGTGGACTTTGGCTCCGGCCACTGCCCAGATCAACAAATTCATGAAATCTCTTCAGGAATTTCCGCCGCGGATCAAAAGTTTGGACTTCGACCTCGATGCTATGGTGGCTGACGCGTCGTCTGCGCAGGCTCGATAGTTCGGAGTACAGAGCATGCGCCCCCTTTTACTTTCGAATATGAGCGTTTCATTGCCGCTGCATGGAGGTTCCCGTGAACGATCTCGGCTTTGTGCTCTTGATTTTCTTTGTCACGCTGGGGCCTATCAAGGTTGTTCCTGCCTATGCAGCTCTGACACGAGAGTTCACGAAGCAAGAGCGTAACAGGCTGGCCTTTAACAGGTTGCGGAAAAAGGCGTCGCAGTGGTCGTCATCGGCCCGATTTCAAAGGTCCTG
>NZ_BLJH01000024.1:0-77010 GCF_009811895.1 Novosphingobium sp. TCA1
ATTCGAACGTCCGACCCTCAGATTCGTAGTCTGATGCTCTATCCAGCTGAGCTACGGGCGCGTTGGAGAGGCGCCAATAGGAGTGCTTCGCGCTGCCGTCAACGCCTATATCGCCTTCTCGCGCAAGAATGTGGATAAGGCGGCGGCAAGCGGATAATCGAGCGGCGGCATCGCCAGTTCCGGGATCGCTTCGGTGGCATACCAGCCCAGCGCCTCTGCCTCATGAGCCTGCGGCTCTCCCTGCCAATGCGCGCAGGCATAAAGCAGTATGACGATAGCGCGCGCGCCCTGCCCTGCCTGAGACGTGACTCCGGGGCCGCTGGCGAAGCCCACGCTCGACAGGGAAGATGGCGAGACTTTCACGCCCAGTTCTTCTTCCAGTTCACGGACGGCAGCGTGCTCCGGGGTCTCGCCGGGCTCGACCTTGCCGCCCGGGAATTCCCAGAGGCCGCCATGCATGGCCGCGAGAGGCCGTTGCTGCATCAGGATCCGCCCATCACCGCGGACAAGGGCCACGGCGACGACCAGCAGGGGTGTCAGAGAATTTTCCAGTGAAAGGCCCTCCTTTAGGAACTCTTTAACGCTGATAGCCTAATAAAGGTCATGATCGGGGGTACTGCAAGTAATCATGCCAATATCATCCATCATGATTCGCCTTATCAAAGATAAAATCGGCGCAACTGCCGTAGAGTACGGACTCATCCTCGCGATGATCGTGCTCGCCATACTTGTTGCGCTCAACAGTCTCGCATCGGAAACGATCGCACTGTGGAGCAATGTTTCAGACAAGTCCGCAGCTGCTATCTCAGGCGAGTAATCATCTTTCTCGTTTAAGTTTTTTTCAACACTTCCGGGTTAGAAAGCAACCTGTCCAAAGCGCCGAAGCGAGTGCCTTACCGGTCGAAACGGGGGCGGGGCGGACCGGGTACACAAGTTTGCATTCATTCAGGAGACACCAGATGAAGTTTCTCGCCAAGCTGCGCCGCAACGAAGAAGGCGCCACCGCAATCGAATACGGCCTCATCGCCGCCCTCATCGCCGTCGCCGCGATCGCCGCCATGCAGGGCCTCGGCACGCAGCTGACCAACACGTTCAACACCACGTCGACCACGCTGGAAACGGCTAACGAAGCTGCAGCTCCGGCTGGTGGCGGCAACGGCAGCTAATAAGAGCCAACGCTAAACCAACTCTTGAAGGGCGGCAGGGAAACCTGCCGCCCTTTCCTTATGGCTGGAATGAATAGATCTCGGCATCAAAGAAAAACGTCATCCTGAACTCGTTTCAGGATCCATTTCTGACCATCGACGGCCGCTCGATTGGCAATATACCTCCCGAAAAAACCAAAGACGAGGCGCGCAACCAACAAGCGCCACCCTCAATAAGTGACCAGCTTCACCTTCTGCCCCGGCACCAGCCGCGCGCCGCTCTCCAGCCCGTTCAGCACCAGAAACCGCTCCACCGCCGCATCGGTATAGGCCATGCGCGCCGCCAGCGACTGCACGGTGTCGCCAGCCTTTACAGTCACCACCGCCAGGCGGCGCGGCCTGACCTGTCCGGCATCGGCAGCCGAGATCCGCCGCAGGCTCTTGAACATCGGGTTGAACACTCCCGCCCCGCCGACGCGCGTGATCGTCAGGAAGTGATAGGCCTTGCCGCCGCCGAAATCGTAAGCAAACACCGCCACATCGACCGGCCCGCTGGAGGCCTGCACCCGCGCCACCCCATAAGCGGCGGAAAGACCGTTCACGGTGGTGCGCTCGATGCTGGACGGCGCGATTCGCGCCTGGCCCGATTCGGTCAGGCTGGAAAACACCGTCTGGATATAGGCATCCAGCCCGGTGCCGAGCGGCCCGCCGGCAAACTGCGCCTTGCCCGAATCACCGTTGATCGAAACCGCCTGCGTCCCGTTCACCAGATAGAATCCGTCAGGCGCCTGAAACGCCAGCCGCAGATCGGGATGGGTGAAACGGCTGCCCTCGATGATGCCCTGCTTCGGATCGTCGCCGTAGACGAGACCGTCGATTCGCGTGAGGAAAGCATCGCGATTGGTCGTGCCGGTCGCGCCGGAGCCTGCCTGGGCCAGAGCATCGCGCACGCGCGAGGCGGGATCGGGGTGCGTGGATGCCCATTGCGGCACCTGATTCGAAGTCCCGCGCAGCTGCGCCTCCAGCGCGTTCTGCCGTGCCAGCGAATCGAGGACTGTCGCCATCGCCCGCGGATCGTAACCCGCACGCTTGAGGTAGGTGATGCCGAGACGATCGGCCTCCAGCTCCTGTCCCCGCGAATACTTCAGGGTCAGCATCTGCGAGCCCTGCGACGCCAACTGCTGGCCAAGCCGTCCGAAAGCACTGTCTCCCAGCAGGACGCCGGACAGGAGTGATCCCAGCACCCCGAGGATCTGGTTGCGCGAGGCGGCTTCCTGGCGCTTGGCGGAGTGCCGCGCGGCAACGTGGCCCACTTCGTGCCCGAGCACGCCTGCCAGTTCCGCCTCGTTGTTCATCAGCGCGGTCAGTTGGCGCGTGACGTAGATATAGCCGCCGGGAATCGCGAAGGCATTGTTCACCGGCGAGTTCAGCAGTGTGACGGTGAAGTCCCCCTTCGCGTTGGAAAGGCCGGACTGGATTGCGATGGTCTTGCCGACCTGCTCGACATAGCTTGCCTGCGGCCCCGTCACCCCGCCGCCGAATTCGGCGAGCAGTTCGGGATGCGCCTTGGCGCCTTCCGCCTTGTCGGCACGGCTGATCGCATTCACCGTTGCCGGTCTGGCGGCCGCCGCCACGGCAATTCCCGTGGAACTCGGCGCCAGCGCCAGCAGCACCGCGCCCAGCGCAGTGGCGGCAAAGGCGGGCGCGCGGCGATCTCGGGCTGCGGCATTGTCAGGCATGAACTTCCCCTCGAACGATACTATTGCAACGGAAGGCACCGCGCTCGGTTCCCCCCGGAACCCCACCTCAACCTCGTGCCAGCGGATGCCGTGCGTTGACGAGGGCCACCAGCCGGGCGCTGTCCACATGGGTGTAGATCTGGGTCGTGGCGATATCGGCATGGCCGAGCAGCATCTGCAGCACCCGCAAGTCCGCGCCGCCTTGCAGCAGATGCGTAGCGAAGGCATGGCGCAGCACATGCGGCGAGACCCGCGTCGGATCGATCTCCGCCCGCACTGCGAGGGCCCGCAGCAACTGGAACAGGCGGACGCGGGTAAGATGGCCGCTCTCCCCGCTCGACGGAAACAGGAATTTCGAACTTCCCCGGCGCACCGCCAGCCAGCGCGACAGCACCGACCGCGCCCGCCCGCTCACCGGCACCATGCGCTGCTGCCCGCCCTTCCCGGTGACATGCAGGAACGGCGCGTCGCGCGGTACCGCCGCCAGCGGCAGGGAGACGAGTTCCGTTGCGCGCAGGCCCGATCCATAGAGAAGTTCCAGCAGGGTCAGCAGCCGCACCGCGTCCGATCGCTCTCCCGCCGCTTCGGCTTCGGCGGTGGACAGGAAGCGCTCCACTTCCTCATGCGAAAGCAGTCTCGGCAGCGGGCGCCGGGTCCTCGGCTTGGGCAGCGCGCCGGAAGGGTCGTCAGCACGCACCCCTTCATCGACAAGGAAACCGTAGAACTGCCGCAGCGCCGAGCAACGCCGGGCAAGGCTGGATGCCGCCAGCGTGCTCCAGGCATCCCCCAGCGCCGCGAGCGAATCGCCGTCGGCAGCGGCCAGATCGCCCAGTTCCTCCTGCGCGGCTGCCAGATCGCGGCGATAGGCCGCCAGGGTATTGGCCGCCGCGCCGCGCTCGGCCGCCAGCATCGCCAGGAAGCGTTCGGCGTGGCCCTCGCCCGCCATGACCCGATCAGGCCCGCGCCACGGCTTCCGCGGCGATCATCCGCGCTTCCGCCTCAAGCCCGACCGTGCGGAGCGCCGAAACGATGTGATAGAGATAGCGCGGCGTCATGCGCTGCCAGCTGCTTCCCTGCATGCCGAGACCCGCGAGCAGCGCCACGCTCGCAGCATCGCCCGCCGTAGCTGCCCTGTCGATCGCCGTGGTGAAGTGGCTGCTGCTGTCGAGTTGCAGGCCCCATTCGCCGGAATAACGCGAGGATGTGCCTTCATCGATACGGCCAAGACCCGCCAGGCCGGCCACCAGGAAGGCGCTCTTGCGTTTGTTCGGGCTGTCGTCGGCACTGTAATAGGTGTCCACCGCACCCGAATCGACCGCACGGATACGCCCCGGCGCCGCGACCGTGAGCAGGCCCCAGCCTTCGCTGCCCGATGCCACGATCGGCGACCAGGCCAGTGCATTGGTGTCGTAGCCCGCCGAGAGCATCGAGGCGATCAGCGCTGCGGCATCGCCTTCCAGATCCTTGCTCGGCGCGATGCGCGCGGCCGCAGCGGCGGTCAGCACCTGCCGCGCGTAACCGGCATCGCCGCCGTTGGCACCGCTCCACAGGCTCTGCATGGCGGAAAGCCGCGCCGCCGGTGCCTCCAGGGTATAGGCATCGCGAAGGCTCTCGGCCCGCTTCTGCCAGTCGCCGGTAACGTCGGGATCGGCGTAGACCTGCGCATAGAGATCGACCATGGCCGCGTTGGAGAGCACCCCGCTGGCCCCCGCGCGGTCGGAAGCCGCCGCGCGGCGGTCAAGCCCGACCATCGGCGCCAGAGCGGTGATGGAATCGTACATCCGGCCCGATGCCGACATGGCGCCCGACATCGCGCTTTCCGGCGGCGTAAGCCCGACGCCGATCGCCAGGCCATAGCGCCAGGGCGTCATCGTATCGACGTCGTTCCACTCGATCGTCACCGCCTTGCGCGAACGGCCCGCCGCGCCGGCGTACTTCTGCGCGAGCAGCGAATCGATGCGCGCCATCTTGCCGCTTACCCGCGCCTTCTCCAGCCGCGAGAGCGCCGCCGCGCCGCTGCCGCGAAACGCATCGCAGATGGACTGCGCAGCCCCCCATTCAGCACCGGCACCCTGCACGCCCTGGATCGAGAGCACGGGGCACATGCCGGTGAAATCGGCCGTGCGCTGGTAGATGTCGAAGGCTTCGCGCGTTAGTTCCGGGGTGAAGTTCGAGATGTCGAGGCCCTGGATCAGCGCGCGGGCGGCGTCGGTCTCGCCCATGCGGATCAGCAGGCCGACGCGCAGCGCCAGGAATTGCTGCGGGCTCATGCCGGCAGGCGCCTGAAGGCGCGAAGCCAGCGCGCGGCGCAGCAGGATATGCCCCCAGCGCGAAACCAGCGCGCCGCGATTGGCGGCGATCGCGGTTTGCACCAGATAGGGATTCTGCACCGAGAGCGAGGTGACGGACATTCCGCCCTCGGTCTCGTCCATCAGGCCGATCTGTTCCATGGAACGGCGCGCGCCCGAAGGCATGTCGAGATTGAGCTTGTCGGTCAGCAACTGCTCGAAGGCTTCGGGCGACATGCCCTGAAGCTCCTCCAGCGTCGGCATGCGGGTGAGCGTGCTCTTGCCGCTGGCGTCCGTGGTCATGAAGGAATCGGCACCGAACACCGGTACCTGCTCCATGGGCAGGCTCTGCACCACCGGCGTGGAGACCGAGCGCGGCGCACTCGCAGCGGGGGAGGCCGACGAAGGGGCGGCCGAACTGGGCGCGTTTGGCCGGCTGGGCGGGGCTGCGGGCGTCGGCGTCGCGGCGGGACGCGCGGGCTCGTCGAACATCTTGGGCAGGAGCGATTCGGGCGCGTCCTGCGCCACCGCCCAGGCCGATGTCAGCCCGAACGCGGCGCCCGCCAGCAGATGCCAGGTCCTCATGCGCAAGTTCATTGCGGCAACTCCGGGACCGCAACCGGCTGGACGATGTCTCTCACGGGCGAGCGACCGCCGTCCATCCAGGCGCAAACGCCCGTCAGGACAACCAGCAGAAGGACCACCGGTGCGACGATGGAAACGGCAGCCACGCCCGATAACTTGCGCCTGCGTTTTTGTATCGTCACTCGCCTTCCTTCACCGATGCTTGCGCTGCGACCTAGCGCAACTATAGGCGATGGAGCAATGGACGTTCAACAGACCCGGTTTTCCGCGCAGGAAATTGCCGCGCTCGCGCGGCGCATCGATCGCCCCATCGTGCTGGTCGGGATGATGGGCGTGGGGAAATCGAGCGTGGGCAAGCGCCTGGCGACTCTTCTGGACTGCCCTTTCGTGGACGCCGACGAGGAAATCGAACGCTCCGCCCAGATGTCGATCCCCGAGATCTTCCAGACTTACGGCGAGGCCTATTTCCGCGACGGAGAGCGCCGCGTGATCTCCCGCCTCATCGATTCCGGGATGGAGCGGTGCGTGATCGCGACCGGCGGCGGCGCCTTCTGCAACGAAGTGACGCGGCAACTGATTCTGGACAAGGCCATCACGGTATGGCTCGACAGCGAAGTCGATACCCTGGTCGAACGCACGGCGCGAAAGGACAATCGCCCCCTGCTGCAAGGGGGTGACCCGAAGGACATCCTGTCCCGCCTGCGGGATGACCGGCGACCACACTATTCGCTCGCGCCCATCCATGTGATGAGCCACAGCGGACCGCACGTCCAGACGATCAACAAGGTGCTCCAGGGAATTTCGCAATGGCTGTAATCCCCGTCGATATCGCAGGCCGCCCCTACGAAGTGCGCGTCGGCGCCGGGCTGCTCGCCGAACTCGTCCCGAACTGCCGCGGCCTGCTGCGCAAGCGCGGCGTGCCGATCATTACCGACAGCCATGTCCATGCGGCCTGGGGCGAAGTGGTTGAGGCCTCGCTGCGCGATAACGGGCATGAACCGCACTGGCGGATCCTGCCGCCCGGCGAAGCCACCAAGTCATGGGACGAACTGGCCGCGACGGTGAACTGGCTGCTCGAACTTGGCGTCGAACGCGGCGACAGCGTGATTGCGCTGGGCGGCGGCGTGATCGGCGATCTCACGGGCTTCTGCGCCTCGGTGCTCAAGCGCGGATGCAAATTCGTCCAGGTGCCCACGACGCTTCTGGCCCAGGTCGATTCCAGTGTCGGCGGCAAGACCGCGATCAATACGCCCGCAGGCAAGAACCTGGTCGGCGCCTTCCACCAGCCCTCGCTGGTGCTGGCCGACCTTTCGGCGCTGGAAACGCTTCCCGAGCGCGATCTGCTGGCGGGCTATGCCGAAGTGGTGAAGTACGGTCTGATCGACGATGCCGACTTCTTCGCCTGGTGCGATACCAATGCCGCAGCGATGATCGCGGGCGACAGCCAGCTTCGCGAATATGCGGTGGCCCACTCCGTAGCCAGCAAGGCGCGCATCGTGGCGGAGGACGAGTTCGAAACGACCGGGAAGCGCGCCCTGCTCAACCTCGGCCATACTTTCGGGCATGCGCTTGAGGCCGAAACCGGCTTTTCCGCGCGCCTGCTGCATGGCGAGGGCGTCGCGCTCGGCATGGTGCTGGCGGCGCGCTATTCGGCACGCCGAGGCCTGATGCCGCAGGCCAGCGCCGAGCATGTCGCGCGCCATATCGGCGAAATCGGGCTGCCCGCGGGGCTCGCCGCGCTGGAAATCGACTGTGACGGACGTGCGCTGGTCGAACACATGCTGCACGACAAGAAGATGGATGCCGGCACCCTGCCCTTCCTGCTGATGAAGGGTATCGGCCAGACCTATCTCGACAAGAACGTCTCGCTCGATGACGTAGCGGCGTTCCTCGACGAAGAACTGGCCAGAACGAACTGATATCGCGGAAACTTCGTCGTCCCGTGCCCTACGCGGGGTGAGCGCAAGCAGCCGGGGAAACCGCAAGAGCCCTGTCACGTTCCATAGTTCCTCCCCTACGAGAGGAACAGGCGCCGATCGTTCGACCTTCACAGGTCCGGGGGCGTACGGGAAGGCGACAGGTCGATCGGGTCTGTCGCCTTTTCCGCGTTTGCCAAAAGGGCTTAAAGCCCGTCAGCCCTTACAAACCTTTGCCTGACGTGACATTACCGTGACGCGCCACTATGGTGCGCGTCGTAATAACAAAAATACCGGGCCGTCGCAGAAATCAGGATCATCATGACAGTTGCCGAAGCTACTCCCGAACTCGATTTCCCGGAGGAAATCGAGCGAAACGACCGCGCGTTCCTGGGCCACCCCAAGGGCCTAGGCTATCTTTCCTTCGTCGAAGGTTGCGAGCGCTTCTCGTACTATTCCATGCAGACGCTGCTCGTGCTCTACATGGTCAAGTATCTGCTCCTGCCCGAGAATATCGGCAATGTCGTGGGTCTTTCGTGGCTGCGCGGCTGGCACTATTCGGGCCTGGAAGGGCAGCCGCTCGCGTCGGCGATCTTCGGCGACTATACCTCGCTCGTCTATCTCACCCCGATTTTGGGCGGCATCGTCGCCGACCGCTGGCTCGGCCGCAAGGCCACGCTGATCGCAGGCGCGGTGGTAATGTCGCTCGGCCACTTCCTGATGGCGTTCGAGGGGATGTTCCTCTTCGCGCTGATCTCGCTGGTGGTGGGTGTCGGCCTGTTCAAGGGCAATATCGCCAGCCAGGTGGGCGAACTCTACAAGCCGGGCGACCTGCGCCGCGCGATGGCGTTCCAGATCTTCTATATCGCCATCAACGTCTCGGTCATCGCCGCACCGCTGGTGGCGGGCACGCTGGGCGAGAAGGTGGGCTGGCACTACGGTTTCGGCACGGCCGGCGTGGTCATGGTGCTGGGTCTGATCATCTACCTCAAGGCCGGACACTGGCTCCCGGCCGACAATCGCGCGGCCAAGGGCGACAAGACCCCGCGCGCGCCGCTCACCCGCTCGGACTGGCCGCGCCTCGGCGCGCTGGCCGTGCTGGTCCCGGTGCTCGCCGTCGCGATGATGACCAACCAGGAAATCTTCAACGCCTATCTCGTCTGGGCGGACGACAAGTTCCAGCTGACCTTCTTCGGAGACACCCTGCCCACCAGTTGGATGATAACCCTGGATGCCACGCTGAGCTTCTCGATGCTGGTGGCCGTGGCCGCGTTCTGGAAGTGGTACTCGGCCCGCACCGGCCGTGAGCCGGACGAACTGGGCAAGATGATCATCGGTTCGGTCTTCGCCATCTGCGGCGGCATGTGCCTGGTGATCGCCGCGGCCACTGCCGGAAATGCCAAGATCGGCCTGTTCTGGCCGGTGATGTTCCACTTGTTCAACTCGATCGGCTTTGCGCACATCATGCCGGTCAGCCTTGCGCTGTTCACCAAGATCGCGCCCCGCGCGCTCAACGCCACGGTCGTGGGGATCTACTACCTCGCCTTCTTCGGCGCCAACAAGGTGGTGGGCGTGGTCGGCGGATGGTATTCGTCGATGGATACCGTCTCGTTCTGGCTGCTTCACGTCGGTGCCGCTGCCGTCGGCCTGATCGCCTTCGCGGCCTTCAAGATCCTGTTGGGCAAGACGCTGGCGGGTGAGCCGAACCCCGGCTGATCGGATCGGCATAAAGCCAACAAACCTAGTCGTCCCCGCGCATGCGAGGACGACTAGGTTTGAAATTGCAGAGTTGGAGGGACAGACCCCTCAGCCGAACACGGCGACCGACTGCATCCCCGCAATCACCGGCCTGCCCGCAGCATTCCACTGGAGAATCTGCTCGCTGGCGCCGCCATGGCGCGCGAACTCGCTTGTGGAGCGCAGCAGCCACCAGCCGTCCTCGGTCGTCGGCGCGGGTTCCAGCATGTTGACGTGCCAGTGCATCGAACTGATCGGCACGCGGAAACCCAGCAGCGGCAGTACCGCCGTCGGCAAGGCATCGCCGACCAGCACCGCTTCCAGAGCCGGGTCCAACCCCTCACGCCCCTTGAGCCGCACCCACCAGCACAGATCCGCCTCGCCCAGTTCGGACTTCGGCAAGGCAAAGCGCGCGTCGAAATTGCGCTTCAGGAATTCGGGCGCAACCTCCATCGGCACCGGCCTGGCATCCGCGACAGGGCTCACGCCTTCCGGCATCGGATAATCCGCAATGTCCGCCGCACTTTCGATCTGGCGCATGAACACGAAGCTGGCGCTGAAACCAGCACCCTTCTCGTTCGACAATTCCGCCGCAACCCAGGTGGCATTGCGCCCCTTGCGCACGATCCGCGCCCGTGCTTCGACACGCCCCGCCAGCGGGGCAATCATGGCGAACTGACCCGAACGCAACGGCGGCAATTCGGGATCGACCCGCTGCGCCGCCGCCAGCGACAGCGCCGACGTCAGCCCGCCGTAAGCGGTGCGGCCCTGAAGCCAGTCCTCTGTAATCTCGAAAGCGAAACCACCCTCGATCTCTTCGGCGGCGGCAAGCAGCGCGGCAAAACCCGTCATCAGAACAACCTCGAACCGTTGGGAACGCGGCTGTCCGGCGCGAAAAGGACTACCCGCCCCTCTTCGTCCGCAAAGCCGAGCGTCAATGCTTCGGACAGTGCCTTGCCGATCTGCCGCGCGGGAAAGTTCACGACCGCCGCCACCTGCCGGCCGATCAAGTCCTCCGGTGTGTAGAGCGCGGCGACCTGCCCCACGCTCTTGCGCTCGCCGATGCCGGGGCCGAAATCGATCCGCAGCTTGAGGCTCGGCTTGCGCGCTCCTTCGTAGACTTCCGCAGCGACAATGGTGCCGACGCGGATGTCCACTTTCAGGAAGTCGTCGAAGGTTATCTGTTCGGCCGCAGGTGCGGCGGGGTCGTGATCCAGATGCATCTTTTCCATTTCGAGGATCATGGGCGCCACCGCAAGCCGTCCGTCACTTCATCAGGACGAGTTCTTCCGACATCGTCGGGTGAACGGCGACAGTGGCGTCGAAGTCCGCCTTGGTCAGCCCGGCCTTGATGGCGATCGCAGCGGCCTGGATGATTTCCGGCGCGTCGGGGCCGATCATGTGCAGGCCGACGACTTTCCCGGTCGTGCCCTCGCAGACCATCTTGTAGAGCGACCGCTCGTTACGGTGCGCGACGACGTTCTTCATGGGGCGGAAATCGCTCGTGTAGATCTCCACCGAGCCAAGCTGCTGGCGCGCCTGGGCCTCGGTCATGCCGACCGCGCCGATCGGCGGATGGCTGAATACCGCAGAGGGAATGCAGGAATAGTCCACCGTCGTCGGTTTGTCGCCGAACACCGTATCCGCAAAGGCTTGCCCTTCGCGGATCGCCACCGGCGTAAGCTGCACCCGGTTGGTAACATCGCCCACGGCATAGATGTGATCGACATTGGTCTTCGAATGTTCGTCGACCCGGATCGCGTTCTTGTCGTCCAGTTCTACGCCGACGCTATCCAGACCAAGCCCTTCGACATTGGGCACGCGGCCCGTGGCGAAGAGCACGCAATCGACCTCGAGCGGTTCGTGGCCCGTCATGGATACGGTGAGCGAGCCATCCGCATTCTTTTCGATCCCTTGGAAGTCGGCGTTGAAGCGGAAGTCGATGCCCTTGGTCAGGGAGATCTGGAGCAGGCGGTCGCGCATGGATTCGTCATATCCGCGCAGGAGCTGGTCCGAGCGGTTGATCAGCGTCACCTTCGAGCCGAACTGGTGGAAGATGCCCGCGAACTCGTTGGCGATATATCCCGCGCCCGCGATCAGGATGCGCCTGGGCAGCGCATCGAGGTGGAATGCCTCGTTCGACGTGATGCCGTGCTCGTGGCCCGGGCAGGACGGGATCAGCGGCCGCGCGCCGGTGGCGATGAGGATGACTTTCGCCGTCTTCTTCGCCCCGCTGGCAAGGGTGATCTCGTGCGGGCCGGTGATCGTGGCACGCTCGTGGAAGATCTCGACCTTGTTGTTCTCCAGCGTCTGCGTGTAGATCCCGTTGAGGCGATCGACGTCGCCCAGCACGTTATCGCGCAGCTTCACCCAGTCGAACGTCGCCTCGGGAATGTCCCAGCCGAACTGCTTGGCGTCTTCCAGATCCTCGGCGAAATGGGCGCCGTAGACGAGCATCTTCTTCGGCACGCAGCCGCGGATCACGCAGGTGCCGCCGACCCGGTACTCCTCAGCCACGGCCACGCGGGCGCCGTGGGCAGCGGCGATCCGGCTGGCGCGCACACCGCCCGATCCTGCGCCGATGGTGAAGAGGTCGTAGTCGAATTCTGACATGCACTTGGCTCCTGCTGCGCCGGCGATCGTCCGGGGCACGGGGCATATGGGGCAGGTCGCAGCCGATTGCCAACCGCGTCTTCCATAACGGACCGTCGAAACCGCTGCCCCGCCTACCGCAGACGCATTGTCAACCGAACAAGTTGAGTTTACAGGAGTCGCATAGAATGCCGCTCCCCTACAGGACAGCCTGCGACGGCGGACCCGAAACGCCTCCATCGGGAGAAGAGAGAATGGCAAAGACGAATCGAGAACCGAGCGCCCCCGCGCAAGAGCCGCTCATCCTGCTGATCCCCGGCCTCGACGGCAGCGGCCCGGGCCACTGGCAGCGCCGCTGGGCCGAAGAGATCGACAATGCCCAGATGGTCGACCTCGGCCTATGGGAAAAACCGCATCGCAACACCTGGATCAACCGCCTGAACCATTCGGTGCAGCGCGCCGGGCGGCCGGTCGTGCTGGTGGCGCACAGCCTCGGCTGCCTCCTGACCGCCTGGTGGGCCAAGTTCGAGCAGCCGGGCTTCTACTCGCCGGTCGTGGGCGCCCTGCTGGTCGCGCCGCCGGAAGTGGATTTCTTCCCGCGCGACGACCGGCTGAACGGCTTCGCCCCGACGCCCAGCGACGCACTGCCCTTCCCCTCGATCCTGGTGGCCAGCCGCAACGATCCGTGGATCGGCTTCCCCACCGCCCGCCTGCTGGCGCGGCAATGGGGCAGCGAGTTCGTGGACGCCGGCGAGACGGGCCACATCAATGCGGATTCGAAGCTGGGAAGCTGGGAAGACGGCAAACGACTGCTGCGCCGACTGTCCGGCGCCGCCATCCCCCCGGAAAACCTTGCCTGCCCAGTACCGGGCGAGTGGCCGGAAGGCCTGGAACAGCGCTCCTGAGCGGAGCGCCCTTTTTGCGAAGCCCCTGAAAGGCCGGGGCAGGTTCAACACCTGCCCCGGCCTCTTTTTCAGTTGATGCCCGAAAGCTGGAGCAGCGCCTCGGTCGAGGGATCGAAGCTGGCGCCGCCCTTCTCGATCTGCTTGGCGATTTCCTTGCCCAGTTCGACGCCGAACTGGTCGAAGGGATTGATCTCCATCAGCACGGCATTGGCGAAAGTGCGGTGCTCGTGGAAAGCGACGAGCGCGCCGAAAGTCGCGGGCGAGACTTCGTCGAGCAGGATCGTCGCGGAAGGGCGATCCCCCGCATAGGCGCGGGCCGGATCTTCGCTGGCCTTGCCCGCCATCAGCGCCGCGCCCTGTGCGAAGCAGTTCGACAGCAGGATGCGGTGATGCGCCGGGTTCAGGTCGTCGCCAGGAGCGATCGCGGCGATGAAGTCCACCGGCACCAGGTTGGTGCCCTGGTGCAGCAGCTGGAACACCGCGTGCTGCGCATCGGTGCCGACGCCGCCCCAGGTGATCGGCGCGGTCGGCCCTTCGACCGGCGAGCCGTCGACTTTCACGCTCTTGCCGTTCGATTCCATCTCCAGCTGCTGGAGGTAGTCCGGCAGCAAGGCGAGGCGTTCGTCATAGGCGAAGACCGCGCGGGTCTGGCAGCCCCGCAGGCGCGTATAGTACTGGTCGGCGAAGGCCGCGCGCAGCGGCAGGTTGTCGATACCGTCGGTATCGCGGAAATGGATGTCCATGGCCGCCGCGCCGTCGAGGAATTCGGCGAAGTCCGGCCAGCCGAGCGCCATGGCGACCGGGAAACCGATCGAGGACCACAGCGAATAGCGGCCGCCCACGCTTTCCGAGAAGGGCAGGATGCGCGTCTCGTCCACGCCCCATTCGACCGCCTTGTCCGGCGCCGCGGTGAGCGCGACGACGCGGCCATAGGGATCTTCCACGCCGTTTTCCCGCATCCACGAAAGGACGCTTTCGGCATTGGTCATCGTCTCGATGGTGGTGAAGGTCTTGGAGGCCACCGCCAGCATCGTCGTCGCCGGATCGCACTTGGCGAAAGCCGCCTCCAGCGCGCAGCCGTCGATGTTGGAGACGACATGCACCTCCACCATGGCACCGTCACGCGCCAGCGCGTCCACGGCGAGCGCCGGGCCGAGCGCCGATCCACCGATGCCGACGTGGATCAGGTGCTTGACCTCGCCCATAGCGCCGCGGTGGATGGCCTCCACGATGGCCGCCATGCGGGCGTGATATTCGTGGGCCAGCGCAACGCTTTCCTCGTTTCCGACACCGCGCTGGGCCGTATGCTCGGCCGCGCGGCCTTCGGTGGTATTGACGATCTCGCCCGCGAACAGCGCGGCGCGGCGTCCGGCAAAGTCGGTAGCCTGCGCCAGTTCCTCGAAAGCGGCGATATGGGCGGCATCGAGGTGGGTCTTCGACCAGTCGAACCGGATCGCGCCGGGGCTGGTCTCGTCACCCAGCTCCAGGCGACTGGCCAGCAGGTCGAGACGGGCCGGGTCGGCTTCGAAGAGTTCGGCAAGCGTCGGTTTGGGCAATCCTTTCAGCTTGTTCCATACCGCTTCGCTCATGCCATGGTTCCTTTGTTCAGGTTGGGGGTCCGTCTTATGCCCAGCAGGTCGCAGAAGGCCAAGTGTCATTCTTGCGTCCGTGAAAGGCAAGGAGATGACATTTTTGGTCGATGCGGATAGCCGTTTGCGCGGTATCTCACTTGACGGATGGCCCGCCGCACAACAAGGGTTCGAGCCATGAGCGACATCGAAACCGCGACTTCCCGCCCCACCCCGGACACTTCCGTCCCTTCTTCCTCCGGCCCCGCCTCAGGCGCCCCCGGAAAGAAGGATGCCAAGAAGGATGCCAAGAAGGATGAAGGCTTCTTCTCCTTTATCCTCTGGCTGGTGCTGGGCGTCGTGGTGCTGCGCAGCTTCATCATCTCGCCCTTCAACATTCCCAGCGAGTCCATGCTGCCGCGCCTGCTGAACGGCGATTACCTGTTCGCTTCGAAGTGGTCCTACGGCTATTCGAAGTACTCGCTGCCCTTCAGCCTGCCGCTGATCCCCGGCCGCATCTTCGCCGGCCAGCCCGAGCGCGGCGACGTGGTGATCTTCAAGGCACCTCCGGGCAACGATATCGACTACATCAAGCGCGTGATCGGCCTTCCGGGCGACGAAGTGCAGGTGAAGGGCGGACAGGTCTGGCTCAACGGCAAGGCCGTGCCGCGCGTGAAGCAGCCCGATTTCGTGCTGCCCGTCACGGCGAACACCCATTGCTATGCGCCGGAATTCGAAGGCAAGGATGCCCAGGGCGGCGCCGTCTGCAACTACCCGCAGTTCCGCGAGACCCTGCCCAATGGCAAGAGCTACAACGTGCTCGACCTCGGCCAGACCCCGCAGGACGATACCGGCGTCTACATCGTCCCCGAAGGCCACATGTTCCTGATGGGCGACAACCGCGACAATTCGCTCGACAGCCGCTTCCCCGCGATCGAGGGCCAGGGCATCGGCATCGTCCCGCAGGACAACCTGGTGGGCAAGGCCGCGGTGATGATGTTCTCCACCGACGGCGACGCCGAATGGCTCAAGCCCTGGACCTGGTTCACCGCCGCCCGCTGGAGCCGGATCGGGAGCGTGATCTGAGTGCTTGAAGCAAACGACCGCGCCTTCCTCGCCGAAATCTCGGGTGCCGCGCCTGCGGACGAGGCACTCTGGCTCTCCGCCCTCACCCACGGCAGCACCGGCGAAAAGCGCAACTACGAACGACTGGAATTCCTCGGCGACCGGGTCCTCGGGCTCTCGGTCGCCGAATGGCTGTTCGAGAACAGCGAGGAAGCGGAAGGCCGCCTTTCGCAGCGCCTCAACGCGCTCGTCAGCCGCCAGACTTGTGCCCAGGTCGCGCGCCGGATCGAACTCGGCCCGCACATGCGCCTCGGCAAGCAGGCGCGCGACGACGGCGGGCTCGATAGCGACAATATCCTGGGCGACGTGATGGAAGCGCTGATCGGCGCCTGCTTCACCGAGCGTGGCTTCGAGGCCGCGCGCGCGATGGTGCGCAAGCTCTGGGCCGAACCGATGCAGGGCAAGGCGGGCAAGCGCAAGCATCCCAAGTCCGCATTGCAGGAATGGGCCGCGGGCAACCGCCGCCGCATGCCGGAATACAAGCTGGTCGAGCGCTCCGGCCCCGATCATGCCTCGCAGTTCACCGTCGAAGTGGCGATCCACAACGTCGGCGCGGCGCGGGCCACGGCCAATTCCAAGCAGGACGCAGAGACTCGCGCTGCCGAGGAATTCATGAGAAAATTCGGGTAGGATCGCGTTCTCGCCCGCCCGGATGAGCGGGTGCCTTCGCTGACACAAATTCGGTTCGCGCGTGTTATGGCGTGGACCGGCCTGAAAAAATGCAGATTTCAGGCGCAAAGGCCTGACCAAAGGAACTGAAATGACGGAAAAATGCGGACTCGTCGCCGTGATCGGCGCGCCAAACGCAGGCAAGTCCACGCTGGTCAACGCGCTGGTCGGGCAGAAAGTGGCGATCACCTCGGCCAAGGCCCAGACCACGCGTGCGCGCCTGCTGGGCATCGCGCTGGCCGATGAGGTCCAGATCATCCTGGCCGATACCCCCGGCATCTTCGCGCCCCGCCGCCGTCTCGACCGCGCGATGGTCGCCGCCGCCTGGGAAGGCGCGCAGGAAGCGGACGCGGTTCTGCTGGTGGTCGATCCGATCAAGAAGCGCCGCCACGAACTGGAGCCCCTGCTGGAGGCCTTGGCCACCCGGCCGGAGCGCAAGATCCTGGTGATCAACAAGGTCGATGCCGGGGCCAAGGAGCCGCTGCTGGTGCTGGCGCAGGAGCTTACCGGCAAAGTCCAGTTCGACGAGGTGTTCTTCGTCTCGGCGCTCTCGGGCGACGGCGTTCCCGAGCTCAAGGCCCATCTCGCCGGCCTCATGCCGGAAGGCCCCTGGCACTATCCCGAGGATCAGGTGTCCGACGCCAGCGAACGCCTGCTGGCCTGCGAAATCACGCGCGAACAGCTCTACAAGCAGCTCCACGAGGAACTGCCCTATGACGCCGCCGTCCGCCCGGAGGCTTACGAGCAGCGCAAGGACGGTTCGGTGGAGATCCGCCAGCAGATCGTCGTCATGCGCGACAACCAGCGCGCCATCGTGCTGGGCAAGGGCGGCTCCAAGATCAAGGCGATCGGCGAGGCCGCGCGCAAGGAACTGGCCGAAGTGCTCGGCCAGAAGGTCCACCTCTTCCTTCACGTCAAGGTCGAGGAAAACTGGGCCGAAGCCCGCGACCTCTATGAGGAAATGGGGCTGGACTGGGTCAAGTGATGGCACGTTTCACGCTGGCGGCAAGCGCTGCCGCCGTCATGATATCCGGGGGAGCCATATTCGCGACCGGCACCGCACAGGCGCGGGCCGCCGAAAGCGAGCCTGTGGTCGCGCCTGTAGTCGCTATCGAGGAAAGCCTCGTCGGACAGCGCTACGTGGCGATCGGTTCCTCCTTCGCGGCAGGACCGATGCTGCCGCCTGCCAAGTCCGGCGCGCCTGCCCGCTGCGGCCAGAGCATGAACAACTACCCGACGCTTCTGGCCGAACGCTTCGGGATGATCCTGACCGACCGCACCTGCTCCGGGGCCACGACCAACAACGTGCTCGGCCCCTGGGGCGAAATCGCGCCGCAGATCAATGCCGTCACGCCCCAGACCCGGCTGGTCACGGTGACGATCGGCGGGAACGATCTCAATTACATCGGCAATCTCTTCACGGCGACCTGCCTCTATCGCGCCAGCCAGATGCCTGCGGGCAGCAAGCGGGCCGCCTGCGGCGCCGTGAAAGTCCCCAGCGAAGTCGACTACGCGCGCGACGAGATGCAGATGATGGAGATCGCCCGCCGCATCCGCACGGTGGCGCCGCGCACGCGGCTGGTCTTCGTCCAGTATCTGACGCCCTTGCCCCAGGCAGGCGGGCTCTGCGCGGTCACGCCGATCAGCGAGGAACACGCCGCCGTGGTCCGCCGCACCGGCCAGCGACTGTCGGAAATCACCGCCCGCGTCGCGCAGGCCTACAATGCCACCGTCGTCGGCATGGACCTGTCCTCCGCCGCCCATACGCCGTGCGACCCGCTGCCCTGGATGATCGGCTCGCCGGAAGGCTACGACGGCAGCCAGGGCCTGCAATGGCATCTCAATTTCGCAGGCATGCAGGCCACTGCCAACGACATCGCCTGGTCGCTGACCCGCAGCGGCGTAAGGGCCCCCAAGCCGACACTGACCCTGCAGCCGCAGAACGTTCCCGCGCCTGCCCCCGTCATCGCGCCGCCGCCGCCCCGCGCGGCCACCACGCCCGCAGCAGCCACGGCCAAGCCGAACGGCTCCAAAGCTACAGGCGCCGGCACATCCAGACCGAAACGCTGAGATCGCGGGCATCGGACAAGTCCGGTGCCCGCCAACCTTTCGAACTGAGCCTCGCGTGCAGCGAGTCTCCAAACCGCAACTTTGCCGCTCCATGACCCGCGACTGAAAGCACCTGCCCCGGGCGTCCCGAAGGCTGGGGACGCATAAGGGTCGAAGTCATGTCAGCAATCGTGCGGCCTCTGGCGGCACCCACCGCGTTCAGGCCCGCAATCGCCTCGCTGCCCCTCTACCTGCTGTCCGCCCTCGCGCTTCGCCTGCTCATGCTCGGCAAACCCGCATTCCAGTCCGACGAACAGTTCTATTTGCTGGTGGGCCAGCGCATGGCCCAGGGGGCGCTGCCGTTTGTCGATATCTGGGATCGCAAGCCCTATGGGCTGTTCCTGATCTATCGCGGCTTCCACGCCCTGCCCATCGATCCGGTGCTCGGCTATCAACTGGCCGGGCTTGTCTTCTCGGTACTCACGGCAATCCTGATCGAGCGAATGGCGCGGGCGATAGCGCCGCCTAACGCAGCCCGAACGGCAGGACTGGCCTACCTGCTCTATCAGCCGGTTTTCAACGTCGCGCTCGGCCAGTCGCCGGTGTTCTACAACCTTCCCATGGCGATGGCGGCCCTGCTGGTCCTGAAGGCTTTCGCGCGGGCCGAAGACCCCGCCCTGTTCAGGCGAGGCCTCGCCGCCATGGCGCTGATCGGCCTCGCCCTGCAGATCAAGTACAGTGCGGTCTTCGAGGGCATGTGGTTCGGGCTCATGCTCCTGGCAAGAGCCCGGGCGGATCGCTGGCCGCTGCCCCGCCTTACGGCAAGCGGACTGGCCTGGTGCCTGGCAGCGATGACACCGACGCTGATCGTCTGGGCCGGCTACGCGATCGCCGGACACGGCGATGCCTTCGTGCAGGCGAATTTCCTCTCGATCTTCGGCCGCACCGTCGATCAGGCCGATGCCTTCACGCAGCTCGCCAAGGAGTGCCTGGCGCTCATTCCCTTCGCTCTTGCCATCGGACTTGCCCCCCGCCGTGTGACGCCCGTGACGGGAGAGCATCCGGGAATGCTGCGGGGCTTGCGCATCTGGGCGCTGGTTGCGGTGCTCGGCTTCCTGGCCTTCGGCACATGGTACGATCACTACCTCGGCCCGGTTCTGGTGCCGCTATGCGTGCTTGCAGCCCCGGCCCTTGGACGCCGCGCGCGCGGCGAGCGGTGGTATGGTCGGCTACTGCTCGGTTTCGGACTGCTCGGCGCCGTCGTCGTTCCGGCCCTGCAAGTGCGCGAACGCGGCACGGCGAGCGATTTCGCGGTCGCCAGTGCCGCCGTGGCCCGCGAACTTCACGGCCGCTGCCTCTACGTCTACGAAGGCGACAGCGCGCTCTACAGGACGACGAACGCCTGCATACCGACGCGCTTCGCCTATCCCAGCCATCTCAACGCCATGAACGAGGCCGCAGCCCTGGGCGTGGATCCGGCCTGGGAAGTGCGGCGCATTCTGGCGAGCCGCCCGGGCGTGATCGTGATGGCGGAATCGAGCCGCCCCAACCTGCCCAATCTCGCGACCAAGTCTCTGATGAAGAGCGCCCTCGCCCGCTCTTACCAGCGATACGAGGGCGTCACCATCGGTACGAGGAAATTCGGCCTCTACCGCCTCAAACCCTGAGCCTCAGCGCGCCTTGGCGATCGCGAAACCGTGCTGGCGCGCGGCATCCTTGGTCGACTCCTCGGTGCGGTTGAGCGCCTTGGCGATTTCCTTCAAACCCTTGCCCTTGCCCGCAAGGGTCTGGAGCTTCTGAAGCTCCTCGGGCTTCCAGGGCTGCTTGTGCTTGGCGATCTTGTCGCTCATCAGGGTAACTCCTTGGTCGCCGTCTTTCCGAACTGGAAATGGGCCGTAAATGTCTGAACATAAGACGTCGCCTGGCCGCTCGCCGCCTCGACGATCGGCAACTTGCCAGCCAGCACTTTCATGCAGACCGTGGCGACGTAGCTGTTGGGCTTGCCATCCGGGGCTTCGCAGCGCTGCACACTGCCGTCCGGCGCAACCAGCGCGTTGACGGCAATGGCGAAAGGTTCGTTTCGTCCATCCTGCCGAGCCCGCAAGGTAAGCGACATATCCGGGGCAAGACGCGCCGACGGCGTGATGCCCGGACCACCCGCCTCAAGACGCCGGAAGTTGAGCACGGCGCGATAACGCCCATAGACAGGCACCCCATCGACCGAAGCGGCATGCGCAAAACGAACGCGCTTCGCATTGTCGCAAAGCTGTGCCAGCACGCGTTGTTCCCCGCCCGACGCACCTCCCGCGCAGGATACTACCCTGCCTTCGGGATCGACCGTCAGGAGCAGGCTCTTGAACCCGCTCCGGCGCGGATCGATCATGCCGATCGCCTGCCCCATCTGCCTGACATCGTCGATGTCGAAGGCCGGTGCAACCAATGCACCGGCCAGCACGACAGTTGCCGGCATCACGAAGCGGCCTTGGCGGCAGCCTTCTTCACCGGGGTCTTCTTTGCCGCAGCCTTCTTCGCAGGCGCCTTCTTCGCAGGCGCCTTCTTCGCCGCAGGCTTCTCATCCCCGTCCGCCTTGGCGGCGGCCTTCTTGACAGGCGCCTTCTTGGCAGCCGCTTTCTTTGCCGGCGCCTTCTTCTTGGCCGGTCCCTTGGCGGCCTTCTCGTCGATCAGCGTGATCGCCTGCTCGGCCGTCAGGTCTTCAGGCTTCTGGTCGCGCGGCAACGTGGCGTTGGTGGTGCCGTCGGTGACATAGGGGCCATAGCGGCCCGCCAGCACCTTGATTTCGCCGCCGGAGGTCGGATGGGCGCCCAGCACCTTGATCGGCTCTGCCTTGGCCCTTGCCGCACCGCCGCGATTGGCGGCATCGGCCAGCATCGAGACCGCCGCATTCATGCCGGTATCGAAGACTTCGGCCGTATTGCGCAGGCGCGCATACTTGCCGTCATGTGCCAGATAAGGACCGTAACGGCCGATGCTGGCGGTGATGTCCTTGCCACTTTCGGGATGCTGGCCGACCGTGCGCGGCAGGCCGAGCAGCTTGATCGCCCACTCCAGCGTCAGCTCGTCGATATCCTTCGGGATGGAGGCACGCTTGGCCTCCTTGCCCTCGCCGAGCTGGATGTAAGGACCGAACCGACCCGTGCGGCGCACGATCTCGAGGCCGGTCTCAGGGTCCTGACCCAGCGATTCGTCATCGCCACCATCAGCGCTGCCGCCGGGCTGCGCGAACTTGCGGGTGAACTTGCACTCGGGATAGTTCGAGCAGGCAACGAAAGCGCCGTAGCGCCCGCCGCGCAGCGACAGACGGCCCTCGCCGCACTTGGGGCAGAGGCGCGGGTCGGTGCCGTCCGCCTTGGGCGGGAACAGGTAGTCGGAGAGGAATTCATCGAGCGCCTCGGTCACTTCCGAGGGCTTCTTCTCCATGACCTCGTCGGACTTCAGCTTGAAATCGCGCCAGAAGGCTTCGAGCAACGCCTTCCATTCCTGGCGGCCACCGGACACGTCGTCCAGCTCGTCTTCCATGCCGGCCGTGAACTCATAGGCCACGTAACGCGGGAAGAAGCGTTCGAGGAACGATGTGAGAAGTCGGCCCGATTCCTCTGCAAAGAAACGGTTCTTCTCGGTGCGGACATAGTTGCGGTCCTTGATGACCTGGATCGTCGCCGCATAAGTCGACGGACGGCCGATGCCGAGTTCTTCCAGACGCTTGACGAGGCTGGCTTCGGAGAAGCGCGGCGGCGGCTGGGTGAAGTGCTGCTCGGCGGTGACGTCCTTCTTGGCGGGCATGTCGCCCGACTTCATGAAGGGCAGCAGGCCGCCGTCGTCATCGTCCGACTTGTTGTCCTGCCCTTCCTCGTAGACGGCGAGGAAGCCGGGGAACTTCACCACCTGGCCCGAGGCGCGCAGCTCGTGCTGGCCGGTGCCGTCGCGCAAGGTGACGGTGGTGCGCTCCAGCGCGGCGGAGGCCATCTGGCTGGCCATCGCGCGCTTGAAGATCAGGTCGTAGAGACGCCCTTCGTCACCCGAACCGTAGCGGTCCTTGGTGAAGTCGGTCGGGCGGATCGCCTCGTGGGCTTCCTGCGCGTTCTTCGCCTTGGTCTGGTAGACGCGCGGCTGCTCGGGCAGGTAGTGGCCCGAGAAGCGGTCGGTGATCGCAGCGCGCGCGGCCGAGATCGCGCTCGGATCCATCTGCACGCCGTCGGTACGCATGTAGGTGATCGCGCCCGCTTCGTAGAGGGTCTGCGCGACGCGCATGGTCTGGCTGGCCGAGAAACCCAGCTTGCGCGCGGCCTCCTGCTGGAGCGTCGAGGTGGTGAACGGCGGCTGCGGATTGCGCTTGTGTGGCTTGGTCTCGACCGATTCCACCTTGAAGGCGCCGCTTTCGACGGCGGCCTTGGCGCGCATCGCCGTGCCTTCCTCGCCAATGCTCAGCCGGTCGAGCTTCTTGCCCTCGAAGGCGACGAGCTTGGCCGTGAAGTCGGTGCCGTCATGCGCCATCTGCGCCGCGACGGACCAGTATTCCTGCGGCTTGAAAGCCTCGATCTCACGCTCGCGATCGACGATCAGGCGCAGCGCCACCGACTGCACGCGGCCCGCCGACTTGGCGCCCGGCAGCTTGCGCCAGAGCACCGGAGAAAGCGTGAAGCCGAACAGATAGTCCAGCGCACGACGGGCGAGGTAGGCGTCGATCAGGTCCTGATCCAGCTCGCGCGGCTGGGTCATCGCCTTGGTGACGGTGTCCTTGGTGATGGCGTTGAAGGTAACGCGCTGCACGTCCTTGGGCAGCACGCGGCGCTTCGCCAGGAGTTCGCGCACGTGCCAGGAAATGGCCTCGCCCTCGCGATCAGGGTCAGTCGCCAGGATCAGGCGGTCGGCCCCCTTCGCGGCGTCGGCGATCGCCTTCACCTGCTTCTGCTTGTCGCCGTAAAGCTCCCAGTCCATCTCGAAGCCCTCGTCCGGGCGGACGGAGCCGTCCTTCGGCGGAAGGTCGCGGACATGGCCGTAGCTGGCGAGAACCTTGTAGTCCTTGCCGAGGTACTTCTCGATGGTTTTCGCCTTCGCCGGCGATTCTACGATGACTAGCTGCATTCTTTCAGACTCTGTGCCCCATGAGACGTGGCTGCGTACACGTGCCCTACGCGTGCGCATATACGTGTACGCATAGGGTGGGAAGCGATTGGGGCACTCGTCAAGCGCGGAAGATGTGGCATCTTCATTTCAGTTCGTAACTTTTCGCCGCATGGCGCCTGCATTGGGCCTCAGGCCAGACTTACCCTGCCGCCCGCATGGCGCAGCAACCTGCCGCCGATCTCGAGTTCCAACAGCGCCATCTGCACCGAAGGCGCATCGGCACCGGACTGGCGAATCAATTCGTCCACCGCGACGGGGGCGGTGGTCAGCAGGTTGGCGACAGGGAGCACGGTGCTTCCGGTACTCTCTTCGCCTTCCACGCGCGGCGCAGGCTTATGGCCTCCGAAGACAGAAACGAAGCGCGATCCGGGAGAGCCGTCGAAGCCGGACAGCAGCTCCACGACGTCGTCCACCGATTGCACGAGCACCGCTCCGTCACGAATGAGCTGGTTGCAGCCGTGCGACCGCGGATCGAGCGGCGAGCCGGGAACCGCCATGACCTCCCGCCCCATTTCCCCGGCCAGCCGCGCGGTGATGAGCGAGCCGGACCTTGGCGCGGCCTCCACCACCAGCGTCCCGGCGGCAAGGCCGGCGATGATGCGGTTGCGGGTGGGAAAATGGCGTGCAAGCGGCTCGGTTCCCGGCGGCTGCTCGGCCAGCAGCAGTCCTTCCACCGCGACCCGTTCCTGCAGGGCGGCGTGCTCCGGCGGATAGGCGATGTCGATACCGCTGGCGATCACGCCGATGGTCCGTCCGCTATCCGGTCCTGCGGCCAATGCCCCGGCATGCGCCACGCCGTCGATGCCGCGCGCCAGACCAGAAACCACCGTAAACCCCGCGCAGGCGAGCCCATGGGCAAAGTCGCGGGCCAACTTCACGGCCCCCGCCGAAGCGTTGCGCGCGCCGACCACGGCCGCGGCCGGGCGCCCTAGCAGCACGGGGTCGCCCCGGAATGTCAGGATCGGCGGCGCACCCTCACAATGGGCGAGCAAGGTGGGATAATCAGGCGAATCGTGAAAGAGATAGCGCGCCCCGGCCTTGCGAGTCTCCGCGATCTCCGCCTGCACCTTGCGCTCGGATGCAGCCTCGTAGGGCCGTCCGCTGCGACCCGCCAGATCGGGCAGCGCGTCGATGGCGGCGCGTGCTTCGCCGAAGCGCGCGAGAAGCTGTATGTAGGTAACCGGGCCGATATTCGGCGAGCGCAGAAGCCGGATCCGCGCGAAGGCTTCCTCCTGCGAAAGCGGCATGCCGCCCTCCGCCGAAAGTTCCGCCTCTGCGCGCCCCCCGCTGGCGGTCACGGCTTCTTGCCGCTCCCCACTTTGGGTTCCGTTCCCGCGCGCAGGCGGGCCAGGTTCTCGCGGTGCTGGAACACCACGATCGCGGCGATCACCGCGAGCACCCCTGCGGGCTCACCGTGCCCCAGGAGGAGCGCCGCAAGCGGCGCGACGACGGCCGCGGTCATCCCCGCCACCGAGGAAATCCGCACCGTCAGCAGCAGCCCGATCCAGGTGACCGCATAGGCAAGGCCGACCGGCCAGGCGAGACCGAAGGCGATGCCCGCCGTAGTGGCAACGCCCTTGCCGCCCTTGAAGCCTAGCCAGACCGGGAAACAATGGCCGAGAAAGGCGCCAAGCGCCGCCAGCCAGGTCCATTCGGGCAGGAAATGGGCGGCGATCAGCACGGCGGCCAGGCCCTTGAGCAAGTCCAGCAGCAGCGTTGCCGCGGCAAGACCCTTGCGCCCGGTGCGCAGCACATTGGTGGCGCCGATGTTGCCGGAACCGATCGATCGCAAGTCGCCCGCACCGGCAAGGCGCGTGATCAGGAGACCGAAAGGCACGGAGCCGAGGGCATAGCCCAGCAAAAGGGCAAGAATCCAATCCATCCCCGCTTCTTAGAGCCTGTTTGGAAATCCGCCAGAGCCGCAATCGAGGTCGATGCTGGGGATGTCGCCATTCTGGAGCATTCTTCGCGACTTGCGCGGAATGCGCGCCACCGCTCGGCCTTTGAATATGCTGGCGGCTTTGAATATTGCCCTTTGCTGCTCCGACTGGTTAACAGGGCGCAAGATCCAGGAAAAAGCGATGTCCTCCCCACTCCCCCAAGCGCCCTTTTCCACGGCTCCGGTCGATCCTTCGGCGCCGATCCTGCTTTTCGATTCGGGCGTGGGCGGCCTCACCGTCCTGGGCGAACTGCGCAAGGTTCTGCCGCAGGCGCCGGTGATCTATGCCGCCGACATGGCCGGACTGCCCTATGGCACCAAGACCGAGGCGCAAGTGACGGCCCGCGTCGCCGGGCTGCTCGGCCGCATGACCGAACGCTTCGCCCCGCGCCTCGTCTGCATCGCCTGCAATACCGCCTCCACGATCGCGCTGGGCATGGTGCGCGAAGTGCTGGAAGTGCCCGTGGTCGGCACCGTTCCTGCCATCAAGCCCGCCGCCGCCATGACGCGCAGCGGCGTCATCGGCCTGCTCGGCACCCAGGCAACGATCCGGCAGGCCTATGTCGACCGCCTGGAGCACGAATTCGCAGGCGACAAGCGCCTGCTCCGCTATGGCGGGCCGGGCCTGGTAGAAGCCGCAGAGGCCAAGCTGCGCGGCGAGCGGGTCGATCCCGCCGCCGTGATCCGCGCGGCCGAGGCGCTGCGGGCCATGCCGGGCGGCGAGAATATCGACACGGTCGTCCTCGCCTGCACCCACTTCCCGCTGCTCGAGGACGAACTGGCAGAGGCCTTCGGACCCGGCGTGCGCTTCGTCCACGGCGCCGAGGGCATCGCCCGGCGCATCGCCCATCTTACCGAGGGGCAGGAATACGCTCGCCAGCAGCCCGACCGCGCGCTATTCACCGGACCGGGAGAATTCCCCGGGGCGTACGGCGAAGCGCTGGCGCGTTACGGGTTGCCTGAAGGCGGAAGGTTTTGACACCACGATTCAATCTGCTTCTTCTCATTCTGTTGCTGCTCGTCGGCGTACCGCTCTACTGGTTCCAGTTCGACAGCAGCGCGCCCGGCGCAAAGCCCCTGCCGCTCACGATGTCGCGCCTGCGCGAACTGGCCGGGAGCATTCCGGGGGAAGCCCCCCACGAACTGCGCCAGGAAGTTCTGGGCTATCGTTCGGTACTCTACAACCGGATCGCCGCCGGTAGCGGCCTTCGCCCGATCCGCCTGGCCGTCCGCGCCTTCGAACTGGTCGTTCCCGGACATCCGCCGATCCTGATCGATGCCGGAACCACCCCGGCGGAAGCGCGCGAACGCGATCTCCATGACTTCGATTTCGCCGCGCAGCAACGCGTGGACCGGAGCGCGCAAGGCGCCGCGCTGAAACTCCTGCTGCTGGACCGCCCGCTCCACCGCGGCAATACCGCGCTGACCTCGCCGCTAGCCGCCGCCCTGCCCGACCTTGGCGGCGGCGAACCGCGCGCGGTGGCGCCGGGCATCGTCGCGATCCCGCTGGAAGGCATGCCGGACCGGGCGATGATGGTCTACACGCGGCTCGCGGACGGCCGCGAGTTCCTGTTCACCGGAGACGTCGCCACGGTGGACGCCAACTGGCTGGACGCCCGCCCACCCGCCCGCACTTTCGCCACGCTTGCCAAGGCGGACGAGCGCCGCCTGACGGTATCCTGGCTGAAGACCATCAAGGCGCTGAAACGCGCCGCCCCGACGATGATCATCGTCGCAGGTCACGAACCCCGCGATGTGCCGGGCATTGCAAGCGGATTTGCAAAAGATCGATCACAGTCCGCAGGACAAGCGACTGGTCATGTCCCCGGTGATCATGTATTTGCCCGCAGCAACGGGTAACAGCCCAAGGACAGACAGTCCCCCAAAGGCGAACGCAGGAAGTGCCCAGGTGAACTACGAACACATTTTCGATCAGGCGATCGAGCGCCTCCACTCGGAAGGCCGCTACCGCGTCTTCATCGACATCCTGCGCAACAAGGGCGCCTATCCGAACGCCCGCTGCTTCGCGGGCCACAACGGCCCCAAGCCGATCACCGTGTGGTGTTCCAACGACTATCTTGCCATGGGCCAGCACCCCAAGGTGATCGAAGCCATGGAAGAGGCGCTGCACGACGTCGGCGCCGGTTCCGGCGGCACGCGCAATATCGGCGGCAATACCCACTACCACATCGAACTCGAAAGCGAGCTTGCCGACCTGCACGGCAAGGAAGGCGCGTTGCTGTTCACTTCGGGCTACGTCTCGAACGACGCCACGCTTTCCACTCTCGCCAAGCTGCTGCCGGGCTGCGTGATCTTCTCGGACGAGTTGAACCACGCCTCGATGATCGCGGGCATCCGCAATTCGGGCTGCGAGAAGCGGGTATGGCGCCACAACGACCTCGAACATCTCGAGGAACTGCTGGCCCAGACCGATCCCGCCCTGCCCAAGCTGGTCGCCTTCGAATCCGTCTATTCGATGGATGGAGACGTCGCCCCGATCCACGCGATCTGCGACCTTGCCGAAAAGTACAACGCCCTCACCTATATCGACGAAGTCCACGCCGTGGGCATGTACGGCCCGCGCGGCGGCGGCATTACCGACCGTGACGAGGCCGCGCACCGCATCGACATCATCGAGGGCACGCTGGGCAAGGCTTTCGGCGTGATGGGCGGCTATATCGCCGCCGACCAGAAGATCATCGACTGCATCCGCTCCTATGCGCCCGGCTTCATCTTCACCACCTCGCTGTCGCCGGTGCTGGTGGCAGGCGTGCTCGCTTCGGTGAAGCACCTCAAGAGCTCCAGCGCCGAGCGCGAGGGCCAGCAGCGCTCTGCCGCGATGATGAAGCAGATGTTCCGCGATGCGGGCCTGCCGGTGATGGATTCGACCACGCACATCGTGCCGCTGATGGTTGGCGATCCGGTCAGGGCCAAGAAGATCAGCGACATCCTGCTCGCCGAATACGGTGCCTATGTGCAGCCGATCAATTTCCCCACCGTACCGCGCGGCACCGAACGCCTGCGCTTCACCCCGGGGCCGGCCCATACCGAGGCGATGATGCGCAATCTCACCGAAGCGCTCGTCGAGATCTGGGAACGGCTGGAAATGCGCCTCGCCGCCTGAGTCTTTTGCGTCCGAGCATTTCGCGGGCGCAAAAAATTCTTTCGAAAAGGGCTCCCCGCCAAGGCGGTGGAGCCCTTTTCATTTGCCGTGCCGTCCCCACGTTCACCCGGTCGCCTCCCCTCCCCCGCGACAACGATCAAAAGGACTTCCATGGCCAAGCTGTTCGAGCCGATCACCATCGGCAACCTCACCCTTGCCAATCGCATCGTCATCGCCCCGATGTGCCAGTATTCGGCGGAAGACGGGCGGATGACCGACTGGCATGCCATGCACCTCGGCAATCTCGCCCAATCCGGCGCGGGCATCCTCACCATCGAGGCCACTGCCGTCGCTCCCGAAGGCCGCATTTCCTACGCCGACGTCGGCCTCTGGGACGATGAGACCGAAACCGCCATGGGCAAAGTGCTGGAATCGGTGCGCCGCTGGTCGGACATGCCTATCGCCATCCAGCTTGGCCACGCAGGACGCAAGGCCAGCACCGCCAAGCCCTGGGACGGCGGCGGACAGATCGCACCCTACGCAGAGAATGGCTGGCAGACGGTATCCGCCTCCGCCTTGCCCTTCCTTGCCCATGAGAACGCGCCCCAGGCGCTCGACAAGGCCGGTCTCGACCGCATTCGCGATGCTTTCGCCGATGCCGCCCGCCGCGCAGCCCGGCTCGGCATCGACGCCGTCCAGATCCACGGCGCCCACGGCTACCTGCTCCACCAGTTCCTCTCCCCGCTCTCCAACCGGCGCGAGGACGAATATGGCGGCAGCCTCGAAAACCGCATGCGCTTCCCGCTGGAAGTCTACGACGCCGTGCGCGCGGCTTTCCCTGCCGACAAGCCGGTGACGATGCGCGTCTCGGGCACCGACTGGGTCGAGGGCGGCTGGGACATCGAGCAGACCGTGGCCTTCGCCAAGGCACTGGAGGCACGCGGCTGCGCGGCCTATCACGTCTCCAGCGGCGGACTGGACGCCGGGCAGAAGATCCCCGTCGGCCCGAACTACCAGGTTCCGCTCGCCCGCAAGGTCAAGGAAGCCGTATCGATGCCGGTGATCGCCGTGGGCCTCATCACCGAGCCCGAACAGGCCGAGGCGATCGTCGCCACCGGCGAGGCAGACATGATCGGCCTTGCCCGCACCGTGCTCTACGATCCCCGCTGGCCCTGGCACGCCGCCGCCGCGCTGGGCGCGACGGTCAAGGCCGCGCCGCAGTTCCTGCGCTGCCAGCCGCGCGTCTACAAGGACCTCTTCGTCCAGGCCTGAGGCTGATCGCGTCGTCCCGGATCAAGTCCGGGACGACGGTTTCGAATACGAAAAAGCCCGCCGGAACCGAAGTTCCAGCGGGCCTTTTTATAATCGCTTCGATCAGATCAGCGCAGCGAAACCACGTTGTCCGACACGCGCGGGTCCTTGCGCTCGCCGGTGTAGAGGCTCGCCATCGGCTCGTCCGAGACGTTCAGCACTTCGCCGGTACCGAAGCCGTTGAAGGCCGTGCGCATCGCCGCACCATAGGCACCGAGCATGCCCACTTCGATCCAGTCGCCCGCCTTGATGTCGGCGGGAAGCATGAACGGGCCTTCCATGAAGTCGGCATCGTCGCAAGTCGGGCCGTAGAACGAGAAGCCCTGAAGCTCTTCGGAACGCTCGCCGCCGACCGCCATCTCGCGCGAGATGCACTTCACCGGGAAACGCCAGGCCACGTGCGCCGCATCGTAGAGTGCGCCATAGGCACCCTCGTTGATGTAGAGTTCGTCGCCGCGACGCTTCTCGACCTTGACGATCATCGAGCTGTACTCGGCCGACAGCGCACGACCGGGCTCGCACCACAGTTCGGCGTTATAGGCGATCGGCAGGGCTTCGAAGTGACGGTGGATCACCTGGAAGTAATCTTCCAGCGGCGGAGGTTCCATGCCCGGATAGACCGAGGGGAAACCGCCGCCAACGTCGATCATGTCGATGACGACACCGGCATCGGCGATCGCCGCGCGGGCACGCTCCAGCGCCTGGACATAGGCGAAAGGCGTCATCGCCTGCGAACCGACATGGAAGCACACGCCCAGCCAGTCCGCCACCTGACGGGTGGCCTGGAGCAGTTCGCCCGCATCTGCCAGATCCACGCCGAACTTCGAGGCCAGGCTCAACTCCGAATATTCGGAAGAAACGCGCAGACGCACGCAGAGGCGCAGGTCCGTGGCGCGGTTGCCTTCGGTATCGGTGGTGGCATCGAGGATCTTCTCGACTTCCTCGATGGTGTCGAGGCTGAAGGTGCGCACGCCGTGTTCGAAATAGGCTTCGCGGATCGCGCTGGCCGTCTTGACCGGGTGCATGAAGCACAGGGTCGCGTCGGGCAGAGCGGCGCGGACCATGCGGACTTCGCCGATCGAGGCGACGTCGTAATGGGTGATGCCGTTCGCCCAGAGGATCTTGATGAGATCCGGCGAGGGATTCGCCTTCACGGCATAGAGCGCCTTGCCCGGAAACTTCGTGGCGAAGAAACGGGCGGCGCGCGCAGCAGCGTGCGGGCGGTTCAGGATAACGGGTTCGTCGGGCGCGATTGCGCGCGCTACGGCCGGTGCGTCAAGAAATTCGAGCAACTCAAGGGACCCCCAAACGGAATTGTTAAAGACAAAAGCTGCCTTGCGGTTTGGAAGTCCCCATGGGGCAGCGAGGGGCGGGATATAGGACCCCCAAGCTGAATCGCAAGTGAAAAAAGGCCTGTTTCACAGAAACGTCACAAAGGGAGATCGCTTGAAGGCTCATGCTGTCTCTCCGTTCAATTTTACCAAGATATTCCAATATCTTGATCCGCACGACCTACTGCCGCCCGGTGAAACGCAATCACCACGGGCGACACGGTTTTCACGGTTACAATGCGCGGCGGCGCCCTGCCGTTTCGTGCGATTCGACCCTGAAGGGACCGAATGGGGCAATCGCGGGACGTATCGAGCCGTCACGCGCCGTTTGCCCCATCGAATCCGGCGCGCCGATCAGCTCAGGCGGCCGCGGAAATCCTCGTAATCGAAGCGGCGAATGCATTCGAGCGAGTCGGTTTCCGAATCCCACAGCCAGATCGACGGCAGCGGCACGCCGTTGAAGGTCGTGGTCTTGACCATCGAGTAATGCGCTTGGTCGAGAAACGCGAAGCGCGCGCCCGGTTCGGCATCCACCGGCAGGATGTAATCGCCGATGACATCCCCCGCGAGGCAGGACGGCCCGCCAAGACGCACGGGTTCGCCTTCGCCTTCCTCCTTTTCACCCAGCATGGCCGGGCGATAGGGCGCCTCGATCACGTCGGGCATGTGGCAGGTCGCCGAAACGTCCACGATCGCCACCGGCATGCCGTTGAACGACGTGTCGAGCACCGAACCGACGAGGATCCCGGCGTCGAGCGCAACCGCCTCGCCCGGTTCGATGTAGACTTCGGCGCCGGTGTCTTCCTGAAGATCGATCAGGAATTCCACGAGTTCGTCGCGCTGATAGTCGGCGCGGGTGATGTGGTGCCCGCCGCCCAGGTTGATCCACTTGAACTGGCCGAAGAACGGCTCGAGATAATCGAAAGCCTTGTCCCAGGTGCGGCGCAGTGGTTCGAAGTCCTGCTCGCACAGGGTGTGCATGTGGATGCCGTCGATCATCTCGACGTGCTCTTCGGTCAGCTGGTTGATCGGGAAGCCAAGCCGCGAGTGCGGGGCGCAGGGATCGTACTTGGGCACTTCGCCTTCTGCATGCATCGGATTGACGCGCAGGCCGATGTCGAAAGCCTCGCCGCGCGCGCGGGCCGCCTCGATCTGCGCCCAGAAGCGTTCGATCTGCATCGGCGAATTGAAGATCACATGATCCGAGAGGCGCAGGATCTCGTCGAGGTCCTGTTCCTTGTAGGCGGCGCAATAGGTCGCGATCTCGCCGTCGTAGAACTCGCTGGCAAGGCGCGCCTCCCACAGGCCCGAGGTGCATACGCCGTCGAGATATTCGCCCACGATCGGCGCGGTGGACCACATGGAAAACGCCTTCAGCGCAGACAGCACCTTGGCGCCCGATCGCTCGCCGATGTCGGCAAGGATGCGAAGGTTGTCGCGCAACTTCGCGGCATCGACCACGAAGCTGGGGCTGTCGACGCGCGACAGGTCGAAGTGGGCAAAGGCTCCCGGATCGCCGGCGCGGGTTTCCATGTTCGTTCAATCCTTTTCGGATGGCTCGCGAAGGGAGCCGAATTTGCACATGACACTGGCAGATGGCCTCGGCCAAGCCCAGCTTCAAGAACGTGTCAGCCGAACGGCCCCTTGAAGATGAACCACGCCCCTGCCCCGACCAGTGCGAAGCCGACGATCTCGTTCAGGCCCGGTTTCTGCCCGAACAGCGCCCAGGCCACCAGCACGAAGGCGGTCAGCGACATGGCCTCCTGAAGGACCTTGAGCTGCCCCAGCGAATAGACCTGGCTGCCGATGCGGTTCGCGGGCACGGCCAGGCAATATTCGAAGAAGGCGATGCCCCAGCTCATGGCGATCGCCACCCACAGCGCCTTGCCCGGCATCTTGAGATGCAGGTACCAGGCCGTGTTCATGAAGAGATTTGAGCCCGCGAGCATGGCCACGGGCGCTACGAAAGTCCAGTTCATGGCCGCTCAATCGACGCAGATCGCGGCGACGGCCTTGCCGTTCCTGACTTCGGCATAGCAGCCGTAGAGCCTGTCGTCGGCCTGGCAGGTGCCGCTGGCCGCCTTGTCGGGAGAGACCGCACCCGCGCTGCCGACGCATTTGCCCTGGCACTGGGCGGAATCGGTACATTGCTTGCCCGCATCGGCATAGGCATGGACGCATTGCTCCATGCCCAGCCTGCCACGGCGCTGCACGGTGCCGCCTTCAGCCTCGCAGGCTGCGCGATCCGCGGGAGCCATGTCGCGGCTGTAGCTCTGGTCCTGGCCTTTTTCGCCGCCAGCGGGCGGAGTGGGAGGCTGCGGACCGTCCTGCGGCGCGCAGCCGACCAGCGCGAGCGCGCCGAAGGCCGCGACGAGGACGGTCCGCAAGCTGCGCATCAGAACGCCAGAGGTCCGTCGAGTTCCTCGACCGTCCAGGGCAGGCCATGCTGGTTGAGCATGTCCATGTAGGGGTCGGGATCGAACTGCTCCATGTTGAACACGCCCGCACCGCTCCACTTGCCGGTCAGCAGCATGGCCGCGCCGATCATCGCCGGGACGCCGGTGGTGTAGCTGACGGCTTGGTTGCCGGTTTCGGCAAAGGCATCTTCGTGATCGCAGATGTTCTTGATGTAGAACGTCTTCTCGCCCGAACCGTCCAGCGCTTCGCCGGTCGCGATGTCGCCGATGTTGGTCTTGCCCTTGGTGGTCGAACCAAGCGAGCTGGGCTCGGGCAGCACGGCCTTGAGGAACTGCAGCGGAATGATTTCCACGCCGTTGTAGATCACCGGATCGATGCGGGTCATGCCGACGTTCTGCAGCACGGTGAGGTGCTTGATGTACTCGTCACCGAAGGTCATCCAGAAGCGCGCGCGCTCCATTTCGGGGATGAACTTCGCGAGGCTTTCCAGTTCCTCGTGGTACATCATGTACATGTTCTTGGGGCCGACGGCTTCGAAGTCGAAGCTCTGCTTCACGCCCATCGCCGGGGTCTCGACGAATTCGCCGTTCTCCCAATGGCGGGCAGGCGCGGTGACTTCGCGGATGTTGATTTCCGGGTTGAAGTTCGTCGCGAAGGCCTGGCCGTGGTCGCCGCCATTGCAGTCGAGGATGTCGAGCGTGCGGATGGTCTTGAGCTTGTGCTTCTTGAGCCACATCGCGAAGACCGAAGTGACGCCCGGATCGAAGCCCGAACCGAGCAGCGCGGTAAGGCCCGCTTCCTTGAACTTGTCCTGGTAGGCCCACTGCCAGTGATACTCGAACTTGGCCACGTCCTTGGGCTCGTAGTTCGCGGTGTCCATGTAGTTCACGCCCGTCGCCAGGCACGCGTCCATGATCGCGAGGTCCTGGTAGGGCAGCGCGAGATTGACGACGAGCTTGGGGCCGATCGAGCGGATCAGTTCGCTGGTCGCGGCCACATCGTCGGCGTCGATCGCATAAGTGCTGATCGAGACGCCGGTGCGCTGCTTGACCGATTCGGCAATCGCCTCGCACTTGGAAACCGTGCGGCTGGCGAGGTGAATGTCCGAGAAGATGTCGGGATTCATCGCCATCTTGTGGACCGCGACAGAACCGACGCCGCCTGCGCCGATCACCAGAACCTTGCTCACCAATCTGTCTCCTTAACGCGATAATCGCGAACTGCCGCATATAGAGGCCCTGTGTGACAACTCAACTGTGAGGATTTTGGTCCGGTCTCACGACCGGCAAAAATGGCCGTTCGGCCATTTTTGTGCGGCACCGGCCCACGCCCCCACCCGACCTCCCATCTAGGATACACTGAATGGGAGGTCGGGTGGGGGCGTGGGCCGGTGCCGCAAGCTCGTCACGGATGTGACGAGCGCACCCGACAACAACTGTCATAATCCGCCATCGTCCCGTCATCGCCCGGTCACCCGCCAGAGGCATTGGAGCCGCACAAGTTTCATACGGCCTCGGGGGACCGCAGAACCATGTCGAATGCCCATCCCGCTTCCAAGCTTATCGAAGGCGCCGTCGTCCGACAGGAGACGAAGGCGGGCGCCCGCCTGCTCGACAAGGCTTTTGCCCTCGCTTTCAAGGGGCTGGTCTATGCGCAGATCTGGGAAGACCCGGTCGCCGACATGGAGGCGCTCCAGATCGGTCCCGACAGCCGGATCATCACGATCGCCAGCGGCAGCTGCAACGCACTGTCCTATCTCACCGCCGATCCCGCCGCGATCACTTGCGTCGATCTCAACACCGCGCATATCGCGCTCGGCCGCCTGAAGATCGCCGCGATCCGCAACCTCACCGACTATGCCGACTTGCGCCGATTCATCGCCGAGGCCGACCAGCCCGGCAATGTCGCGACCTACCGCGACCGGCTTGCCCCCCACCTCGACGAGGCGACCCGCCGCTACTGGGAAGGCCGCGACCTCGTCGGTCGCCGCCGGATCAAGGGTTTCGCGCGGGGCATCTACAAGCAGGGGCTGCTCGGCCATTTCATCGGCGCCGCCCATGTCCTCGCCAAGCTCTACAAGATCGACCCCAGCGAGATCCTCGGCGCCGAGACGCTGGAGGAACAGCGCCGCGTGTTCGACGAACGCTTCGCCCCGATCTTCGAACGCAAACTGGTACGCTGGCTGACCGACCAGCCTGCCTCGTTGTTCGGTCTGGGCATTCCGCCCGCGCAGTACGACGCTCTGGCGGGCGGCAACCGTATGGCCGACGTGCTGCGCGCGAGGCTCGAAAAGCTCGCCTGCCATTTCCCGTTGGATGACAACTACTTCGCCTGGCAGGCCTTCGGGCGCGGCTATGGCCGCCAGGCCAAGGCGCCATTGCCGCCCTATCTGCAGGAAGGCAACGTGCCCCAGGTGCGCGAGCGCCTGGGCCGCCTCACCTTGCGTCATGCCAACTTCACGCAGGTTCTCAAGGAAAGCGCGGAAGCCTCGCTGGACCGCTACATCCTGCTCGACGCGCAGGACTGGATGAGCGACGCGCAGCTTACCGAACTCTGGAGCGAGATCACCCGCACCGCCCGCCCCGGTTCGCGCGTGCTGTTCCGAACCGCTGCCGAACCGACCCTGCTCCCCGGCCGCGTGCCCGAGGACATCCTCGCCCGCTGGGACTATCGCGAGGCGGAATCGCTGGCGGCGACCCGCGCGGATCGTTCGTCGATCTACGGCGGCGTCCACCTCTACGTGCTGCGCTGAGGCCCTGCGATGACCGGCACCGCCGCCGCGCAGGACCATGCCGCACTGATGGACAAAGTCTATCGCGGCCAGCGCCACATCTACGACTTCACGCGCAAGTACTACCTCTTCGGCCGCGACCGGCTGATCCGGGACCTCGATGCAGCCCCCGGCATGGCGGTGCTGGAGGTCGGCTGCGGCACGGGGCGCAACCTCGAACTGATCGCCGCGGCCTGGCCGGGCGTGGCCTGCCACGGTTTCGACATCTCCACGGAAATGCTCAAGAGCGCCGCGGCGCGGCTTGGCGAGAGCACACGGCTTGCACAAGGCGACGCAACGCGGTTCGATTCGAACGCCCTGTTCGGCTGCGAAGGTTTCGACCGGGTCGTGCTGTCCTATACGCTTTCCATGATCCCCGGCTGGCAGGCCGCGCTGAAACAGGCAGCCGCGGCTCTGAACCCGGATGGCGTGCTCCATGCCGTCGATTTCGGCGACCTCTCCGGCCTCCCCTTCCCCTTGCGCAGCGCCTTGCGAGCCTGGCTGGCGAAATTCCACGTCAGTCCCCGGCTCGACCTGCCCTCGGTCGCCGCCCGCCTTGCCGAGGAACAGGGCCTGCGGCTGGAAGTAAAGTGTGGGCCGCTCGGCTACTATCAGATGGTGCGCCTCTACCGCTGAACCTCGGGAGCGAATTGGAGCACGACCCGGTTCAGTATGGGCCGATCATGCTCTATGGCCCTGCGCATGAGCCAGATTTCCGATTATCGCCCCACCGCCCAAGGCGTGGCCGTCGCCGCCCGCAAGGTCGCGGAGATCCTGCCTAGGACGCCGCTTCTGCCGCTCGAGGTCGAAGGCCGCACGATCTGGTGCAAGGCCGAAAGCCTCCAGCCCGTCGGCGCCTTCAAGATTCGCGGCGCCTGGCATCGCCTGACCGCACTCACCGATGCGGAGCGCGCGCGCGGCGTCGTCGGCGTATCCAGCGGCAACCATGCCCAGGGCGTCGCCTGGGCCGCCCGGCGACTGGGAATTGCCGCCAAGATCGTCATGCCGGTGGACGCCCCTGCGGTGAAACTGGCCAATACCCGCGCGCTGGGCGCAGAAGTCGTGCTCTACGACCGCCCCGGCGGCGAGGATCGCGATGAAGTCGCCCGGAGACTCTGCAGCGAAAGTGGCGCCACGCTGGTCCATGCCTATGGCGACCCGTGGATCATCGAGGGCCAGGGCAGCACCGGCACGGAAATCGCGGCGCAGATGGAGGAACGCGGGATCGGCGCGCCCGACCTCGTGGTCACGCCCTGCGGCGGCGGCGGCCTTACCGCTGGACTGGCGCTGGCCCTTCCCAAGGCCGCCATCGTTCCGGTGGAGCCGGAGGGCTGGGACGATGTCTGCCGCAGCCTCGAAGCGGGGGAAATCAGGCGCGTCTCGCCGGACGCCCCGCCGACTGCCTGCGACGCGCTCCAGACCCCCGCGACCTGGCCGATCAATTTCGAGATCCTGAAGGCCCGCTGCCCGTTCGGCCTGATCGCGACGCCCTCGGAAATCCGCGCAGCTCAGCGCCTGGCCTTCGCAAAGCTGCGCCTCGTGATCGAGCCGGGCGGCGCCGCCGCGCTGGCCGCCGTGCTGGCCGGAAAAGTGGAACTGACGGATCGGACCGCCGTGGTGCTGTCCGGCGGCAATACCGATGCGGAAGCCTTCGCAAAGGTGCTGCTTGCGCCATCCCAGGACAGTTTCAACTGAAAGTATATCTGGATCGCCCTCCCGGACTGCACTAATCTTTCGCGGATAAGAAAGTCTGCTTCGGGAGTGCGATCATGGAAAGCCATCGCGCGTCATATTCGGTTTCGTCCCTGCGCTGGGGCTTTGCCGCGCTGGAGACGCTGCTCGTCCTGATTACCTTCGCCGCACTGACGGACAACCTTCTCGATGCCGACTGGGGCCTTAGCTGGTCGACATTCTTCGTCGGCCTGATCGGCAGCGTCTGGGCCCTGGTGATCTATCAGCTGATTGCCGCGCAAATGTCCGGGAAAACCGACTGATCCTGAGCTGGGCCGGCGCCGCTGGGAAATGCCCTCTTGGGCATTCTCCCAACACCCTCTAAAGCCGGCTCATGGATTTCGACGACCAGCTCCGCCGCTATTTCGGCACCGACGACCTTACGACCATCGCCCCCGCCACGCTGGAAACCGGCATAGACCGGATGCGCGTCGATCTGGGCATGGAGAAAGACCGCAATCGCCGCTTCGCCTTGTGGTCCCTGCTCTATCTCTTCAACGCCTCGCCCGATCTGGACGTGGCCTTCGAGGATGAGGACGACCGCAATGCCGCGCGGGACTTCATGGACATGATGACGCAGGCCCAAGGCCCGGGCTGATCCCGCGCCCTCCCGTCAGGCGCGCTCGAAGTAGCTCGCCAGTTCGACGTGGGTGGACCAGCGGAACTGGCCGATCGGGCGCAGTTCCACCAGCCTGAAACCGGCCTCCACCAGACGCGCCGCGTCGCGCGACCAGCTTGATGGGTTGCACGAGATATAGACCACCCGGTTCACGGTGGAATCGGCAATGCAGTCCACCTGCTCGCGCGCACCGGCACGGGGCGGATCGAGCACGACCGCCTGGAACTTGCTCAGTTCGTCGGCCTGGAGCGGATTGCGGAACAAGTCGCGGTGCGCGCTGAACACCGGCAACTGCGCACGGTCGGCTGCCGCCTTGCACGCGAAATGCGCATCGCGCGCCGCTTCGGCGGCATAGACGCGCGTCTGCGGCCCGGCCAAGGCAAGCGCGAACGTGCCGAGACCCGAGAACAGGTCGGCAACCGTCGCCGCGCCTGCCAGCCATTCCCGCGCGGCCTCGACCAGCGCCTCTTCGCCATCGACGGTGGCCTGAAGGAACGAGCCCGGCGGGAAAGGCACTTGTACCCCGCCCAGCGTGACCGTGACCGGAACCGGCTCCCACACCGTCTCGAATCCGTAGCCGCCGTCCATGGTCAGGCGCGCAAGCCCGTGCTCGCGCGAGAAGTCCAGCATCGCTTCAGTGGCCGCCAGCCCTTCGGCGGTGAGACCCTTGACCCCGAGATCGACGCCCTGGTCGGTCAGGGTCATCTCGATGTCGGCCGCCATGCGGGCCTGCTGATGCTTGGCGGGCTTGCCCGGACGGCCGCCCTTCTTCGCGGGCGCCGCCTTGCCCATGGTGATCAGCAGCTTGCGCAGAGGACCAAGCACGGCGAACAGTTCAGCCGCCATGACCGGACACTCTTCCAGTTCGACCAGCCGGTGCGATTTCGCCTCGCGGTAGCCGATGACCACGCGCCCGCCCGAACTTTCCGCGCGCAGCGATACGCGGCGGCGCGCGCCCGGCGGCGAGAGGTGGGGCGCTGCGATCTGCTCGGCCCCAAGCTCCTGCGAGGCCGAAGCATTGGCCACCCGCCCCTCGACGAAGGCGGTAAGGCTTTCCTCGTCCAGTTGCTGAAGCTGGCAGCCGCCGCAGCGTCCGAAATGGGTGCAGGCGGCCTGAATGTGGTGCGGCCCCCATTCGAGCGTGCCGTCCTCATGCAGCAGGTCGCCCGGCGCCGCGCCCCAGGCGAAGCGGCCGCTCGCGGTTATGCCGTCGCCCTTGGAGGCGATTCTCAGGATTTCTTCGGTTCCGGTAGTCACAGGCAGGCCGCTAGCGCAGCCGGGACCATTTGTCCAAGCTGACCGGCAGTGAAGGCAGGCGGCGCGCGTCTTGCCGCTTCTCCGTGGAGCCACACGCCCTCGCAGGCGGCGGCGAATCCATCTGCGCCTGCAGCTAAGCGGCTGGCGATGCATCCGGCCAGCACATCGCCGGTCCCCGCCGTGGAAAGCCACGAACTGGCGCGCGGCGCGCAGGCCAGTCTGCCGTCGGGGGCCGCGATCACGGTATCCGGCCCCTTGGCGACGACGATCATGCCCCCGGCGGCAGCCAGCGCCAGCGCTCGCTCGGGCTTGCTGCCGCTGCCGTCGCATCCGAAAGCCCGCTCCAGCGCGAGAAGCTCGCCTTCGTGCGGCGTCACCACGGTCGCCCCCTTGCGCTCGGCCAGCAGGCGCGGACCGAGCAGGACGAGCGCATCGGCATCGACCACCGCAGGCACGGCATCGGCCAGCGCCACCGCCAGCCTCTCGCGCGCCGCCGTATCGCGTCCCAGCCCCGGCCCCACCAGCACGGCCGTATTGCGATCATCCGTGAGCACGTCGATCAGCGGGCCCTGATCCACGACAAGGTCAGCCGGAACGTTGCGCTTGCTCTCGGCAAACAGCTTCACGTAGCCCGCGCCCGCCCCTTGCGCCGCCAGTCCGGCGAGAACCGCCGCGCCGGGCATCACGCCGCCGACGACAGCCAGCAGTCCGCGCCGGTACTTGTGGGCATCGGCGTCAGGCGCCGAAAGCCTCGGTCTGGAGACGGCGATGGCGGCGCTCTCCACCGGCCCGACACCGATCGGCACCAGCCGCAAGGTGCCCATCCTGGCCGTGGAAGGCATCAGGAAATGCGCGTATTTCCATGCACCCAAGGCGATCGTGAGGTCATAGAGCGGCAGGACCTCATTCAGCACCATGCCCGTATCGGACTGGACGCCACTCGGCAGGTCAACGGCCACCCGGTGATGATGCGCCGCCGCGAGCCTGCTCAGAAGCGCGAAATCTTCAGCCGAGAGGGGGCGGGTCAATCCGCTGCCGTAAAGGCAATCCACGAAGACGTCGCCTTCGGCCGCACCGTCGGGTCCCGTTACCGTGCCGTGATAGAGCGCGCGGGCGTTCCGGGCCGCATCCGTCTGCGGCTCGCTCGCCGCAACGACGGTGACATGGCCGCCCCGCGCCCGGATCGTCTCGGCAATCACATAGCCGTCGCCGCCGTTGTTGCCGGGGCCGCAGAGCACGGTGACCTTGCGCCCGGCGCAGATCCGCCAGATCCACTCCGCCGCGCCCTGCCCTGCTGTCCGCATCAGGGCATCGACCGAAGATCCTTGCCGGATCAGCTCCGCTTCCGCCTCGCGCATCTGCGCGGCGGTGAGAATCTGGTTATCCTGTGGGCTCTGGCTGGGGCGCATCGGGCTTCCTCGTAGCGGGGAACAAGTAGCGGTCCGCCCCGAGGCTGACGTCGAGCCGGTCACCGTCCAGCCTTGTTACCGCCACTTGCGCCCCATCCGCAACCGCCAGGCCGCTACCGTCGGTCATGACCGCGAAGCGCCGGAAGCCGCCATCGGGATGATGGACCACCAGCACGAGCCGCCCCTGCTCTTCCGCCCGCTCCACCGCGCAGACCGGCTTCAACTCCGCCGAACCGGCAACGGCACAGGCGATCCGCTCGCCGCCTTCCGCCTGTTCGGGGGCCTTATCGCCTGCCGAGCAAGCCGCCAGGGCAAGGAAGGGCAAAGCGATGCAGAGTTTCATGGCCATGGTGCCTTGTTACCGGGGCCATGGGCCACAAGCCAACGCCATGTGCGAGGCAGACCAAAATGGGACATCCTCGTCGTCCCGGACTTGATCCGGGACGACGGCTGCCTCTACCTCCCAATCAACGCCGCTTGAGCTGCGTAACGTCGCGCACGGCGCCCTTGGCGGCGCTGGTGGTCATCGCCGCATAGGCCTGAAGCGCCGCCGAAACCTTGCGCGGGCGCGGGTGGACCGGCGACCATGCATCGGCACCGCGTGCCTCCTGCTGGGCGCGGCGATGGGCCAGCACTTCGTCCGAAACCATCAGGTTGATGGTGCGGCCGGGGATGTCGATCTCGATGGTGTCGCCGTTCTCGACAAGGCCGATGGCGCCGCCCTCTGCCGCTTCCGGCGAAGCATGGCCGATCGAGAGGCCCGACGTGCCGCCCGAGAAACGGCCGTCGGTCAGCAGCGCGCAAGCCTTTCCGAGGCCCTTCGACTTCAGGTAGCTGGTCGGGTAGAGCATTTCCTGCATGCCCGGCCCGCCGCGCGGTCCTTCGTAGCGGATGACCACGACGTCGCCCGCGCCGACCTGCCCGCCGAGAATCCCGGCAACGGCAGCATCCTGCGATTCGTAGACTCGCGCGGTGCCAGTGAACTTCAGGATGCTGTCATCCACGCCCGCCGTCTTCACGATGCAGCCGTCCAGCGCGATATTGCCGTAGAGCACCGCAAGGCCGCCATCCTGGCTGAACGCATGTTCCTTGCTGCGGATCACGCCGTTCTCGCGGTCGAGATCGAGTTCTTCCCAGCGGCGGCTCTGGCTGAACGCGGTCTGCGTGGGCACGCCGCCCGGCGCGGCCTTGAAGAATTCCTGCACCGAAGGCGCATTGGTGCGCGAGATGTCCCAATGGTTCAGCGCATCGCCCAGGGTCCGCGCGTGGACGGTCGGCAGGTCGGTATGCAGCAGGCCCGCGCGGTCGAGCTGGCCGAGGATCGCCATGATGCCGCCGGCGCGGTGAACGTCCTCCATGTGGACGTCGTTCTTCGCGGGCGCGACCTTGGACAGGCACGGCACCTTGCGGCTGAGGCGATCAATGTCCTCCATCGTGAAGTCAACCCCGGCCTCGACGGCGGCAGCCAGCAGGTGGAGCACGGTGTTCGTCGAACCGCCCATGGCGATATCGAGGCTCATGGCATTCTCGAACGCCCCGAAGCTGGCGATCGAACGCGGCAGGACGCTCTCGTCCTCCTGCTCGTAATAACGGCGGCAGAGATCGACCACGAGGCGGCCCGCTTCGAGGAACAGGCGCTGGCGGTCGGAGTGCGTCGCCAGGGTCGAACCGTTGCCCGGCAGCGAGAGGCCCAGGGCCTCGGTCAGGCAGTTCATCGAATTGGCGGTGAACATGCCCGAGCAGGAACCGCAAGTCGGGCAGGCCGAACGTTCGATCGCCTGGACTTCCTCGTCGGTATAGCTCTCGTCGGCGGCGGCGACCATGGCGTCGACCAGATCGAGCGCCTGCTCCTTGCCGCGCAGCACGACCTTGCCCGCTTCCATCGGACCACCCGAGACGAAGACCACCGGAATGTTGATGCGCATGGCGGCCATCAGCATGCCCGGCGTGATCTTGTCGCAGTTGGAGATGCAGACCATGGCATCGGCGCAATGGGCATTGACCATGTATTCCACGCTGTCCGCGATCAGGTCGCGGCTGGGCAGCGAATAGAGCATGCCGTCATGGCCCATGGCGATGCCGTCATCGACCGCGATGGTGTTGAATTCCTTGGCAACGCCGCCTGCTGCCTCGATCTCGCGCGCAACCATCTGGCCCAGGTCCTTGAGGTGGACGTGGCCGGGCACAAACTGCGTGAACGAGTTCACCACGGCGATGATCGGCTTGCCGAAGTCCCCGTCCTTCATGCCCGTCGCGCGCCAGAGGCCACGCGCGCCCGCCATGTTGCGGCCGTGGGTGGAAGTGCGGGAACGATAGGCGGGCATTGTGCGAACTCCGGGACTGGTCATGGGTGCGGACGCTGCGAAAAGCGCCCTCTCGCCGCGCCCCTACGCCATGTCCATGACTTTTGCGAGGCATAAAATTTCCCGAAATGCGCTTTTTGCTTTTCGGATCGTGCGAGATTAGTCGGAAGGCCGCGCGCCGTAACGATTGTCGCCAAGTGAGCCGGAGCGGGCCAGCAGCAGGATCAGCACGCCCAAGGTGCCAAGGTAGCAGAGGTTGTTCAGGAACAGCAGGGCGAAGAGCCGCGTATCGAAGCCGGGGTCGGCAAAGAGCACCGGCATTTGCGAGAACCCGAACAGCAGGAACGGCAAGGGCAGCAGCCCCCATGCCCCGGAGCGCCCGGTATCGTGGAGCCGCCTGACGAGCGCGGCGGCGATCAGCACGATCAGCAGGGCCATGGCACCTTCGAGCACCGCCACGAACGGCCCCATATCGGGCATGAGTTCGGGATGATGCCCCTCTATGGCGATCTCGTAATGGCCCTGAGCCGACGTGCCTAGGCCCGACGTAATCGTGGCCTGTTCGGGATGCTCCAGCGCGAACTTGCGCATCTTCGCCATGGAGGCGAGCGTCATCGGCATCACCGCCACAAAACCGCCGACAGCCGCCAGTCCTACGACCACGCCCGCCCAGGGCCAGAACCGCGCGCGCGTCTCCCGGCCGGAGAATTTCGCCATCCGCACAAGGTGATAACCGATCATGCTGCCCCTGATCAAGCTTGGGGGAGACTATCGCCGCGACCGGAAAACGACAAGCTGGCAGGAATTCAGCCCAGTTGCGCGACCACGCCCCGGCACAACCGCGTCATGCGATCGGCCCAGAGCGCTTGCCCGGCCGCATCGGCGATCTGGTCCTGACGGATCTCGATGCTGAGATAGGCGCGGCCATGGGCCTCGGCATGCCGGTTCATCGAGGAATTGAGGATCCGTCCCGAATAAGGCTCCTGATCGCCCACGGTCAGCCCTTCGGCTTCGAGCATCGGGATCGCGATGCGGGCAGCGCGGTCGTCCTCGTTGTAGAGAATGCCGATCTCCCAGGGACGCGGCTTGTCGCATGTCGCAAGGCCCGGCGTGAAGCTGTGGAGCGAGACGATCAGGGCTGGCGGCGCGCGGTCCAGCAGGCTTTCCAGCGCCGCGTGATAGGGATCGAAATACTCGGCGACCCGCGCGGCACGGCCTTCGTCGCCGATCATGTTGCCGGGGATCGCGTAGCCGTCCGAGACCACGGGAAACATGCCGGGCATGCCGATGTCGCGATTGAGATCGCAGACCAGCCTGCTGATTCCGGCGAGCCAGGCCGAGGTCCCCGCCGCCACCATCCGCTCCGCCACGGCGGCAACGCCGATGTCGATCGCGATATGCTGGTTCATCAGCTCTTCGGGAATGCCGAGATCGATGCCTTCGGGCACATGGTTGGAGGCATGATCGGCGATCACCAGGACCCCGCCCTCGACCGGCGTGCCCAGCAGTCTGTAAACCTCGGTCGTCATGGCATGAGTGCTCAACGCAGTTTCCCGGATAGCTGCCACCAGTCGGCATGATCGGCGGCCAGTGTAGCAGCGGCGCGGCTTAAGGCTTCCTGACTCTCGTAGAGCGCAAAGCACGTCGCGCCCGAGCCGGACATGCGGGCCAGGAACGGCCCAGTGTCCCGAAGCGCAGCCAGAACATCCGCGATTGCAGGGCATATGGCGATGGCCGGCGCTTCCAGATCGTTGCGGCCGGAGAGCGCGATCTCCCGGAGCGTTCCTTGCGGCATGGCCCCGCGATCCTGCCCGTCCCAAGCCGCGAACACCGGGCCGGTCGGCAGCGGCAGGCGCGGGTTTACCAGCAGGACAGGACAGTGCTGGAGGTCGTTCTCGGCCACTTCGGCAAGCTCGGTGCCCGTGCCGGTGCCGATGCAGGGGCGCGAGAGCACACAGGCAGGCACGTCCGCGCCCAGCCTTGCGGCGCGCGCGTGCCAGTCCTCCGGCAGACCGTGCGCGCGCTCGACCATGCGAAACACCGCCCCGGCATCCGCCGAGCCGCCACCGAGCCCCGCCGCCACCGGCAGGCGCTTTTCAAGATCGACCGCCCAGCCCCGCCCGTGCGGGAGTGCCGTCAGCGCCTTGGCCACGATGTTGCCGAAGGGATCGTCGATCTTCGCAGCGAACTCGCCGCGGGTGGAGAGCCGGTCGGCCTCGGCGGGAACGGCCGTCAGCTCGTCCCCGGCATCGACGAAGGCGAACAGCGTTTCGAGTTCGTGATAGCCGTCCTCCCGCCGCCTGCGGACGTGGAGCGCGAGATTGATCTTGGCATAGGCGGTTTCGGAAATCATCGCACCGTCCATGGCGCGCGGCACGCGGAGAGGCAAGCCGCACCTTGGCCTCTGCGCTTCTGACGCACTGTGACCTCGACACGGACCCCCGTCATCCTGAACTTGCTTAGCTTCGCTGGCCTACGGCTCAGGATCCATTGCGCAGCCTGCGCAGAGCCTCGAACAGCGCGCCGCCAGTGCCGCTGGTGAAACGACGATTCGGCGCAGAAGGCCCGATGGATCCTGAGCCGTAGGCCAGCGAAGCTAAACGAGTTCAGGATGACGAGCGGAATTACGGGAGGTTACGCAAAAAGGGGGAAGCATCTGCCTCCCCCCTTCGCGTTCACATATTGGGATAGTTCGGCCCGCCGCCGCCTTCCGGCGTGACCCATTCGATGTTCTGTGTCGGGTCCTTGATGTCGCAGGTCTTGCAGTGGACGCAGTTCTGCGCGTTGATCTGGAGCTTCATGCCTGAACCGTCCGGATCGACGAATTCGTAGACCCCCGCCGGGCAGTAGCGCGATTCCGGCCCGGCATAGAGTGGCAGGTTGATCGCGGTCGGAACCGTGGGATCCTTGAGCTTCAGATGGACCGGCTGGTCTTCCTCGTGGTTGGTGAACGAGTAGGACACGCTGGTCAGGCGGTCGAAGCTGATCACGCCATCGGGCTTGGGATAGGCGATCGGCTGGTAGAGATCGGCGCGCTGGAGCGTCGAGGCATCGGTGTGATGCTTCATCGGCTTGGCGAGGCCGAAACCGAACAGCGTGCGCAGCCACATGTCGGCGCCCGCCAGCACCGTGCCGATCTCGCCACCCCACTTGGCGACCATCGGCTCGGCGTTCTGGACGAGCTTCAGTTCCTTGGCGATCCAGCTTTCGCGCACGGCGGTATCGTATTCGCCCAGCGTGTCCTGCTCGCGGCCCGCCTTGATCGCCGAAGCGATCGCCTCGGCCGCCAGCATGCCGCTCTTCATCGCGGTATGGGTGCCCTTGATGCGCGGCACGTTGACGAAGCCCGCCGAGCAGCCTGCCAGCACGCCGCCGGGGAAGGCCAGCATCGGCACCGATTGCCAGCCGCCCTCGTTGATCGCGCGCGCGCCGTAAGCGACGCGCTTGCCGCCTTCCAGGATCGCGCGGATGTCCGGGTGCTGCTTCCAGCGCTGGAATTCCTCGAAAGGATAGACGTAGGGATTCTTGTAATCGAGCGCGGTCACGAAGCCGAGCGCCACCTGGTTGTTGGCCTGGTGGTAGAGGAAGCCGCCACCCCAGCTGTCGGTCTCGCTCATCGGCCAGCCCTGGGTGTGGATCACCCGGCCGGGGACGTGCTTGTCGGGATCGATGTCCCAGAGTTCCTTGATGCCGAGGCCGTAGATCTGCGGCTGGCAATCCGCTTCCAGGTTGTACTGCGCCTTCAGACGCTTGGTCAGGTGGCCACGCGCGCCTTCGCAGAATACGGTGTACTTGCCCAGCAGGTTCATGCCGGGCTGGAAATCGCCCTTGGGATTGCCCTCGCGGTCGACGCCCATGTCGCCGGTCTGCACGCCGATGACGGCGCCCTTGTCGTCGTAGAGGATCTCGGCGGCGGGGAACCCGGGGAAGATCTCGATCTCCAGCGCCTCGGCCTGTTCGGCCAGCCAGCGGCAGAGATTGCCCAGCGAACCGGTATAGTTGCCGTCGTTGGACATGAACGGCGGCATCACCAGATGCGGCAGGGAGAACTTCTTCTTCTTGGTGAGGTGCCAGTGCCAGTTGTCGGTCACCGGAGTCTCGGCCAGCGGGCAGCCGTCCTCGCGCCAGCTGGGCAGCAGTTCGTCCAGCGCCTTGGGATCGATCGTCGCGCCCGAAAGGATGTGTGCCCCGATCTCCGAGCCCTTCTCCAGCACGCAGACCGCAAGCTCGGAATCGAGCTGCTTCAATCGGATCGCCGTCGCCAGACCCGCGGGCCCACCGCCCACGATGACGACGTCATACGGCATCTCTTCGCGTTCAATCATGTCCACCCGTCAGGCCCCTGGCTTTAGTCGCTCGATTAATTTTCTCGAATTGCCTTGATTGGTGGAAGCCGAGAGGTCAAGACCCACGCGATGGATCAGGCTCCAAATCGGCAATTTCTGGACGATATCACGGGTGCGCTTGGCTGGTGGCGCGAAGCGGGGGTCGATTTCGACTTCCTGGACGCGCCCCGCCAATGGATCGTGCCCGAGGATGAGCAGGACGAAAACGGCGAGCGTCTGCCGCCGCGCCGCCGCCCGGCGGTGGAGGAAAACGCGCCTCCGCCCATGCCGACGCGAATCGATCCCGCGCTTCTGCCTGCGGACCTTTCGGCATTTCGCGAATGGTGGATGCGCGAATCGCTGCTGGACGACAGCGACCCCAGCGGCCGTATCGCCCTGCGCGGCGAAGCGGGCGCCAAGCTCATGATCGTGGTCGAGACCCCAGAAGCGCAGGACAGCGACGAACTGCTGACCGGGCCGCAGGGCAAGCTGCTGGACGCCATGCTGGCCGCCTTCGGAACCGAGCGCGAGCAGGTCTACCTCGCCAGCGCCCTGCCACGCCACGATCCGGTGCCGGACTGGCGCCTGGCCGCTGAGCGCGGGGTGGGCGATGCGCTGGCCCGGCACGTTAACCTTGTCTCTCCGCAGCGACTCGTCGTGCTTGGCGGCAACGTCCTGTCGCTCATCGGCCACGAATCACCGCAACGCGCTGCCGTTTTAAGACAATTTCATCATGAAGGACGGGATATACCGCTTCTGGCCGGGTGGGGACTCGCCGCGCTGATGCAACAACCGCGCGCGAAGGCGAGCTTCTGGAACGCTTGGCTTGAGTGGACGAAAGTCGAAAACGGATAAATCGAATTAACCGTGCCGGAAGGTTCAGAGTCCTAATGGACCGTGCCCCCGGTGAGCGGGTCGCACGATGCGGGGAACGAACTTGAAACGATCTGGCATGGAGAGAAACCGCAAGGGAGCATGGCGCACCAGCGCAGCACTTGCCGTTCTCGCCGTCATGTCCGCCGCTGGCGCAAGCCCGGCATCGGCCAACAGCGCCGCCGTGGAATATTTCCGCACGCGCGCGGACAATACCGCGGTACCCTCGCTGCTCAGCCAGGACGACCGCGCCTTCTACAAGCAGGCTTTCGACGCCGTCGATTCCAAGGACTGGGCATCCGTGCAGCGCATGCTGACCGATCGCCCGGACGGCCCGCTGCACCAGCAGCTTCGCGCCGCCTACTACCTGGCCTCGGGATCGCCGAAGATCGAGCTTCCGGCCCTGCAGTCCTGGCTGGCCCAGGGCACCGAGCTGCCCGGCGCCGACCAGATCAGCCGTCTTGCCCTGAAGCGCGGCGCGCTCAGCGTTCCCTCGCTTCCCTCGGAGCAGCAGTTCGCCCGCCTGCCGACCATGGCCAAGCGCGTGCGCCCCTCCTCGATCGACGACGGATCGATGCCGGCGATGATCGCCAGCGGCATCAACGACCGCATCAAGGCCGACGATCCCTCCGGCGCGCGCCTCCTGCTGGACGGCATCGATGCCGGCCTCAGCCCTTCCGCCCGCGCCGAATGGCGGCAGAAGGTGGCCTGGAGCTTCTACATCGAAAACCAGGACGCGCAGGCCTACCAGCTTGCGCAGCTTGCCGCGATGGGCACCGGCCCCTGGGTCGGAGAGGCATGGTGGACCGCAGGCCTCGCCGCCTGGCGCCTGGGCGATTGCGACGGCGCCGCCGATGCCTTCGACAAGACCGCCAAGTCCTCGGAAAATTCCGAGCTGACCAGCGCCGCCCATTACTGGCGCAGCCGCGCGCTGGTGCGCTGCCGCAAGCCCGAGCAGGCCTCCGCCGCGCTGCGCCTTGCCGCCGCGCGGGACGAGACGCTCTACGGCATGCTCGCCGCCGAGCAGCTCGGCATGAAGCTGCCCGAACAGCATGCCGCCGCCGACTTCACGCAGAACGACTGGCAGCTGCTGCGCACCAACAGCAATATCCGCACCGCCGTGGAACTGACCGAAATCGGCAAGGACAGCCTTGCCGACGAAGTGCTGCGCCATCAGGCGCGGATCGGAACGCCCGGCCAATATGCCTCGATCAGCCGCCTCGCGCGCGATCTCGGCTTGCCTTCGACCCAGCTGTGGATGGCGTATAACGCCCCCTTCGGCGGCAAGCCCGAACCGGCAAGCCGCTTCCCGACCCCGAAGTGGACGCCCGTGGGCGGATGGAAGGTCGATCCGGCCCTCGTCTACGCCCATGCCCTTCAGGAATCGATCTTCCAGACCAGCGTCGTCAGCCCCGCCGGGGCGCGCGGCCTGATGCAGATCATGCCCGCCGCCGCGCGCGACCATGCCTCTTCGCTGGGCGTCGTCGGCAATGCCGGGGACCTCAACAAGCCCGAAGTGAACCTCGCCTTCGGCCAGCGTCACCTGGAGATGCTGAAGAACGATTCGGGCACGCAGGGCCTGCTGCCCAAGGTCATGGCCGCCTACAATGCCGGCCCGCTACCGGTGCGCCGCTGGAATTCGGAAGTGAACTGCCAGGGCGATCCGCTGCTCTGGATCGAATCGCTGCCTTACTGGGAAACGCGCGGCTACGTGAACATCGTCCTGCGCAACTACTGGATGTACGAGCGTCAGGCCGGCGGCCAGTCGGAAAGCCGGATGGCGCTGGCACAGGATATGTGGCCGACTTTCCCCGGCCTTGGCGGCTCGCAGGCGGTTCGCATGGCGTCGAATGGAGCCATTCTGCGTGGCCATTGATCCCGAGCGCGTCTTCAAGCCGATCAATATCGCCGTACTGACCGTTTCGGACACCCGCGTGCCCGAAACGGACACTTCGGGCGACATCCTGGTCCAGCGCATCCGCGATGCCGGACATGTCCTGGCGGATCGTGCGATCGAACGGGACGATGCCGAAGTGATCGCGGCAAGGTTGAACGCCTGGATCGACGACCCGAAAGTGGACGCCGTTGTCTCCACCGGCGGCACCGGCCTTACCGGCCGCGACGTCACGCCCGAAGCCATCGACCGGGTGAAGGAGCGCGACATTCCGGGATTCGGCGAGCTGTTCCGCTGGCTTTCCTACAAGACCATCGGCACCTCCACGGTCCAGTCCCGCGCCTGCGCCGCTGTCTCGCGCGGGACCTATATCTTCGCCCTGCCCGGCTCGAACGGCGCGGTGAAAGATGGCTGGGACGGCATCCTTGCCGAACAGCTCGACAGCCGGAACCGGCCCTGCAACTTCGTGGAACTGATGCCGAGGCTCAGGGAGAAGTAGGCGCGGCGCTGGGCTGCCCTGGCATCCACACGCTTGCCAAGCCGCTTACCCGGTCCGCCACTACCCACCTTTCGTCAGGGGTGGAAAGCCAATCAGCGGAAAATCGGCAACTTAGCGGCCTCGTCATCGCTGAGCGCGATGCCGAAAGTGCCGCGCAGCAAGGCGGCATAGTCCGCTGCGGTTTCGATCTGCCGAACCTCGCTCACTCCGTCACGGCTGCATGTGAACTGGCGATCGCTGAGCGAGGCGAACCCGCCCTCCAGCACTACGCTGGCGACGCAGACGGTGGTGAAGCGCGTGGCCGGACGGGTCGAAGTCCAGTGGCTGGACATCTCCAGGTCGTCCTGCGCCACGTCGCTCAGATCGAAGACATATTGCGGCTGCCAGTCGCCATGCGGTGCCGCGCGGCCATCGGTGGCGCTGGCCGGCCCTGCCCGCTCCAGACGCCATTCTCCGCCCAGCGATCCCCGCTCTCCGCTGCGCAGAAGACGATGCCATGCCCCGTCCGAGGTCTGGACTTGCGCGCCGTCTTCCAGCGGCAGGGGCGGGACGTAGCTACCCCCGAACCCGGCATCGGCGATCCAGGCCTCGCCGCCGAGATTAACCAGCAGCAGCGTATGGGTTCGCGGTGGCACCACGCCTTCGCCCAGCCCCAGCAGGACCCGCGCCAGCAAGGGCCGATTGACCAGTCCGAGCGCGCCAAGCGCATCGGAAAACAGACGGTTCTGCTCGAAGCAATAGCCCCCGCGCCCGCGCGTCACCAGCTTGTCGAAGACGCTCGCGCTGTCGATGCGAATGCCCTCCCCCAGCAGGATCGCCAGGTTCTCAAAGCCGATCGAGCGGCGATGGGCCATCTGGAGCGTCGCCAGCCCCTCGGGCGAAAGTGCCGGATGGCCCGTCAGACCGATGCGAGCGAGATAGCGATCGAGATCCATGGGAGCCTCTCTGCCGGGCCTGTCCCTGCGGGCAAGCCTGTGGATAACCTGTTCGAAACCTGGGGGCTGCCTGTGGAGCGGCTGTGGGCCAGGCGTGGAAAGACTGTGGACGACCGCTTCGGGATCAGCCCTGCGCCGCGGTCATCGCCTCGTGGAATGCCTTCACCGCCGCGACTTCGTCTCCGTTCCAGACCGCGCCGGAAACCGCCAGAAAGTCCGCGCCTGCCTTGACCAGCGCGCCGCAGTTCTCCGGCGTGATCCCGCCGATGGCCACGCAGGGAATCTCGAAGATCGCCTGCCACCATTCGAGCAGGTCCAGCCCGGCCATGTGCTTCACCTGCTTGGTGGTGGTCGGGAAGAAGGCGCCGAAGGCCACGTAGTCGGCACCGGCCTCGCCCGCGTCCATCGCCAGGTGGCGGCTGTCATGGCAGGTCACGCCGATCTGGGCATCGCGGCCGAGCGCATTGCGGGCTTCCTCCACGGTGCCGTCTTCCTGGCCGATGTGGACGCCGTCGGCACCGAGGCGCTTGGCGAGACTGATCGAATCGTTGACGATGAAGGCCGTGCCGCGATCGGCGCAGATCTTCTGGAGCGGTTCCGCCAGCCGCGCCGCTTCATGCTGGTCGAGATCCTTGACCCGGAACTGGAACGCAGCGACCGGGGCTGCTTCCAGCGCGCGCGCCAGACGTTCGGGAAATTCGCCTCCCACTTCGAGCGGCGAGATCAGGTAGAGCTGCGTCGGTTCGCGTTCGATTTCTTCCATGCCAGCGGCCCTAGAGCATTTTCCGGCCGGGCGAAATCTCCTGACAGCCATGAAAATGGGGCAAACGAAGATAAATCGATGCCCGGGAAAGGGCTTCGTCATTCTGCCAAATCGGGTAGTTAGGGGCAAACCGGGTAGTTAGGGGAAGGTTCAGCCGCGATGCGGTCTGTTGCCACCATCGGTTAGTCCCGGCCGGAAACTATGTGAGGATCATGAGACGACGCGCCTTATCGACCGCCCTATCGCTCGTAACGGCTCTCGTCGCGCTTTCGGCCTGCCGCATCATCCCGGAATCGCCGCAAGGCCGCGCAGCGCCGCTGCCCGCGCCTGCCGAGACGAGTCCCACGGCACCGGCACCGGACATGCCCGGCCCCGATCCCCAGACGCTGCCTGACCAGCAAGTGCCTGATCGACTCCCGTCGCCGGCAGGTACGCAGCCGCCCACCGATTTCTACACGCCGCAGGCATCGGCCCAGCCACCTGCCCCCGCCGGGCCTTACAGCGGCCCGCCTCTGGCCTATACCCGGATCGGCGAGACCATCTATGTCGACGGCCCGCGCGTGACGCCGCTCGCCCTGCTGGAAGACAGCCGCTGCGCCGAGGGCACCCAGTGCGTCTGGGCCGGACGGCTGCGCGTCCGGGTGCGCGTGGACCTCGGCTCAGGTCCGCGCGAAATGGAAATGACGCTTGGCCAGCCGGTCCAGGTTGCCGACGGTCAGCTCGATCTGCTGGATGCCCTGCCACGGCCGGTGGCGGGCAGCAAACCGGCACCTTTCGCCTATCAGTTCGGATTCCGCTTCATGGGCGGCCTCTGAGCAACAAGAAAGGGCGGCGCCTTGCGGCACCGCCCTTCCATCAAAGCGAAACCCGGCAGGGATCAGGCGGCTGCGGCTGCATCCACCTTCTGGGTCGAACCCTTGTAGATCTCGTCGATCGCATCACCGAGGGCGGCGTCGAACTCGGCATCGCTCATCTGCGAACGCAGGTCCTGCAGCAGCGCGCGGCTGAAGCTGGCAATGATGCCCTTGTTGCGGGCCAGTTCCACGCAGGCTTCGGGACGCTCGTAACCGCCCGAGAGCGCCACCACGCGCAGCACCTTGGGGTGCGAGACGAGCGGGTCGAACGTGCCCGGCACGATCGGCAGCGAGAGCTTGAGCATGACGCGCGTGCCTTCCGGCAGGGCATCGAGGTTCTTGAGGATCTCGGCCAGGAGCAGCTTGTCGCACTCGGCGCGCGTCTCGCTCTTGATGTTTACCTCGGGCTCGATGATCGGCATCATGCCGTGCGAGAGCACCTGGCGGCCGATCTCGAACTGCTGCGCGACGACGGCAGCGATACCTTCGGCATTGGCCGAGTTGATCACCGAACGCTCCTTGGTGCCGTAGACGCCCAGGGCCTTCGACCGTTCGAGCAGGGCATCGAGCGTCGGCATCGGCTTCATCATCTGAACGCCGTTGGCTTCGTCCTCAAGGCCCTTGTCGATCTTGATGAAGGGCACCACGCCCTTGGCGATCAGGGCCTGCGGGGTGGGCACGCCGTTCACCTGCCCGTCCATCGTGCGCTCGAACAGGATCGCGCCGATCACCTTGTCCCCGGTGAATGCAGGCGATGCGATGATGCGGGCGCGCATCTGGTGGATCAGGCCGAACATTTCCTCTTCGGTCGACCAGGCGCCTTCCTCGATGCCGTAGCCCTTGAGCGCCTTCGGGGTCGAACCGCCGCTCTGGTCGAGCGCGGCGATGAAACCGTTCCCGTCGGCCATTTTGGCCGTCATCTCTGAAAATTCCATGGTTTTTCTCCTCCTAAGTTGTGTCAGCAACCTGAAACGGGCTTATTCTGCGAGGCTCCGTTTCGCAACTGCGGCAAAAGGCTATCCGTCGGTTGGGTGATCCGTTCCGACGACACGCGCCTGCTTGCGGCGGCGCAGCATGTCGGAAAGCAGGGTGCGCGCGGGAACGTCTATCCAGCGCACGCAGAACCATGCGACGGCAAGGCAGGTTCCCAGAAAGACGAAGGCCATCAGCACTTCGTCGTATTGCAGGTCGTCCTTGAAATAGCGCATCGGTTCGATCAGCGCCCAGTGGACGGCATAGAGCGCGAAGGACACCTCGCCCACGAACCAGGCCGCCGGAGCCAGCCTGCGAGACGGCTCCACGCGCGATCCCAGCCAGACCAGCAGGGGCGAGATCACCAGCGTGCAGGCCAGGTCGTAATGCGCGGCTGCCAGCCATTTGGGATCGGCCAGCAACATGACGGCGATGGCGACAAGGCATAGCAGACCGGCCAAGGTCGCCGGGCGGTGCGCGGGCTGGCGTAGCTGCGCGATCAGCATTCCGGCGCAGAAGGAATAGAGCGTGCGGGCAAGCGCCAGAGGCCACTCCCCCCAGACCGCGCCGATATTGCCCGATCCATTCTCCAGCACCGCCGGCGCGAACAGCCATGCGCTGGCCAGGCAGACCGCCACCAACGCCACGCGCGGCAGGCGGAACAGCAGCACGACCATCGCCAGATTGGCGACCAGCTCGTAGAACAGCGACCAGGCCGGGACATTGAGCGGGAACAGCGTGCCCGTCAGCGGAGAAGGCAACATCGCGGCATTGATGCCCGTGCTGATCAGAATGGTCCTGAGCGGCAGCGAGGTGTCACCGCCGGTATGGAGACGAACAAGGCCCACCGTGGTCGTCAGCAGCACGCCGACGAGGAACAGCGGATAGAGCCGCACCAGGCGCTTCATCATGAATTGGCCGGTGCCCATGCCTTCCTGCCAGCGCGGCAGGTAGCTGGCGCAGAGCACGAAGCCCGACAGCGCGAAGAAGAAGTCCACCGCGACGTAGCCGTGCGGTGCCTGGGAGATGTTGAAATGAAACAGCGCCACGGCAAGCGCGGCGATCCCGCGCATGCCGTCGAGCGTTACGTAGCGATCGTGCCAGGGCGGGCGGGCGGTCTTGGTGGACATCTTCCTCTCGTCGTCCCGGACCTGATCCGGGACCGCTGGCAGTTCTTGAGGCGATAGCTATCGCGTGCGTGCCCAGCCTTGAAGCGGGCTGTTCACCGCCAGCGGTCCCGGATCAAGCCCGGGACGACGTTTTTTTTTTACGCCGAAAGCGCGGCGACTCCAGGAAGTTCCTTGCCTTCCATCCATTCGAGGAAGGCGCCGCCTGCCGTCGAGATGTACGAGAAGTCACCGGCCACGCCCGCGTGGTTGAGAGCGGCAACCGTATCGCCGCCGCCCGCTACGGAAACGAGCGAACCCTCGCGGGTAAGCGCCGCTGCCGTCTTCGCAAGCGCGACGGTAGCCGCGTCAAAGGGCACCGTCTCGAAGGCGCCGAGCGGGCCGTTCCACACCAGCGTACGGCAGGTCTTGAGCACGTCGCTCAGGGCTTCCACCGCCAGCGGACCGACATCGAGGATCATCTCGTCGGCGGCGACTTCATGGACATTGCAGGTCCGCAGGCTGGGCGGATTGGCGGCGAATTCCTTCGACACCACGACTTCGTAGGGAAGGTGAACGGTGCAGCCCGACTGGTCCGCGGTTTCGAGAATCTCGTTCGCCGTGCCGGTGAGGTCGTGTTCGCAGAGCGACTTGCCCACGTCCACGCCTTTGGCGGCGAGGAAAGTGTTGGCCATGCCGCCGCCGATGATCAGGTGATCGACCTGGGTGACGAGGTGCTTGAGCACGTCCAGCTTGGACGAAACCTTGGCGCCGCCGACGACCGCCGCGACCGGCTTTTCCGGGGTGCCCAGCGCCTTGTCGAGCGCTTCGAGTTCGGCCTGCATCGAGCGACCCGCATAGGCCGGGAGCACATGGGCCAGTCCTTCGGTCGTCGCGTGGGCGCGGTGGGCGGCCGAGAAGGCGTCGTTGACGTAGAAGTCGGCATTGGCGGCGATCGCCTTGACGAGTTCGGGGTCGTTCTTTTCCTCGCCCTTCCAGAAGCGGGTGTTCTCGAGGATGGCGATGTCTCCGGCGCGCAGGATGCCGACGGCCTGCTTGACCACGTCACCGGCGATCTCGGGCACGAACATCACTTCCTTGCCGAGCACCTTCTCCACCGCGCCGACCACCATCGACAGCGACTGGGTGGAAACGCGCTCGCCCTTGGGGCGCCCGAAGTGTGCAAGCAGGAGCACCTTGGCGCCGCGTTCGGAAAGCTCCAGCACGGTAGGCGCGGCGGCGCGGATACGGGTATCGTCGGTAACGACGGCGTCCTGCATCGGCAGGTTGAGGTCCACGCGCACCAGCGCGACCTTCCCCGTCACGTCACCAAGGTCATCAAGGGTCTTGAAAGCACTCATCGCTCGATCCTTATCTCGTCGCCGACGGCAATCGCGCCGTCCGTCAGCACCGTGCCCAGCACGCCGCCCCGCCAGTCCGGCAGGAGCGCGGCCTTGAGCCCCGGCGCCACTTCTTCCATGCGGCTGCATGGGTCGCATTCCATGGTCACTGCGATGCGCAGGCTTTGCCCGATGGCGATCACGTAACCCGCCTCATGCGGGAAACGGAGCCCCTCCACCAGCAGATTGGCGCGCCGGGCATGCCATGGCGGATAGTCGCCTTCCGCCAGGCGCAAGTCGCGCAGGGCTGCCAGCCAATCCTCGGCGGCGAGCAGCGATACCTGCCTGCGCGGCACTCTTCCCGGACGCACCGCGCCGCGAAAGTCCCCCTGGACTCCCGCGGCGACAGTCACGGCGGCGGACCGCAATTCCTCCATCGGTGCGCGCGGCCTTTTCCGCCGCGCGATGCCGATCAGGCGGCCCGCCTCCATCAGGTCCTCAGAGCAGACGCATCAGAGGAACTTGGCCATCACGCCGGCCGTGTCGATCATGCGATTGGAGAAGCCCCACTCGTTGTCGTACCACGACAGGACGCGGACCAGCTTGCCTTCGAGCACGGCGGTCTCGAGGCTGTCGATGGTCGACGAATGCGCATCGTGGTTGAAGTCGATCGAGACCAGCGGTTCCTCGGTGTAACCGAGCACGCCCTTCAGTTCACCCTCGGCCGCTTCCTTGAGCAGCGCGTTGACTTCCTCGGCGGTGGTATCGCGCTTCGGCACGAAAGTCAGGTCGACGACCGAGACGTTCGGGGTCGGCACGCGGATCGACGAACCGTCGAGCTTGCCCTTCAGGTCGGGAAGAACGAGGCCCACGGCCACGGCGGCGCCGGTGCTGGTGGGGATCATGTTCATCGCGGCGGCGCGGGCGCGGCGCGGATCCTTGTGGATCTGGTCGAGGATCTTCTGGTCGTTGGTGTACGAGTGGATCGTGGTCATCAGACCGCGCTCGATACCGATCTTCTCGTTCAGCACCTTGGCGAAGGGCGCCAGGCAGTTGGTGGTGCAGGAAGCGTTCGACACGACGACGTGCTCGGCGGTCAGCTCCTTGTGGTTCACGCCGTAAACGACGGTGAGGTCCACGCCCTTGGCCGGAGCCGAGACGAGCACGCGCTTGGCGCCCGCGTCGATGTGCTTGCCGGCGCTTGCCTTGTCGGTGAAGAAGCCGGTGCATTCGAGCACGATGTCCACGCCCTGCGCGGCGTGCGGCAGGTTCGCGGGGTCACGCTCGGCCGTCACATGGATGCGCTTGCCGTTGACGACGAGGTCGGTGCCGTCGACTTCCACGGTGCCTTCGAAAGTACCGTGGACGCTGTCGCGCTTGAACAGGAGGGCATTGGCCTGGGCGTCGGCCAGATCGTTGATCGAAACCAGCTCGAGGTCATGGTCCGTGCGTTCGAGAATTGCGCGGGCAACATTGCGCCCGATACGTCCGAAACCGTTGATCGCAACCTTGGTCGCCATTGGTATGTTCTCCTCTTTAAACGCTGAGCTTGTTGAGAATCTTCGGGACGATCGCTTCGACAGAGAAGCCGAAGCGCGCGAACAGATCCTTGGCCGGAGCCGAGGCGCCGAAGCGGTCGAGACCGATGTTCAGGCCGCCGTTGCGGCTCTGTGCGGTGTAACGCTCCCAGCCCATGGTCGTGCCGGCCTCGATCGAGACCTTCAGGATCGACGCGTCATTGGGCAGGATCTCGTGCTGGTAGGCTTCGTCCTGCGCGGCGAACAGTTCCATGCACGGCATCGAGACGACGTCCGCGCCGATGCCCTGCGATTCCAGCTCGTCCTTCACCTTGACCGCCAGCTCCACTTCCGAGCCGGTGGCGATCAGGATGACCTTGCGGTCGGCCTGGGCATGGCGAAGCGTGTAGGCACCGCGCGCCGAAAGCATGTCGCCGGTCTTGCGCAGCTGCGGCAGGTTCTGGCGGGTAAGCGCCAGCACCGAAGGCGTGTCCTGCGACTCGAGTGCAATGTTCCAGCACTCCGCCGTCTCGATCACGTCGGCGGGACGGAACACGTAGAGGTTGGGAATAAGGCGCATCGACATGACATGCTCGACCGGCTGGTGGGTCGGGCCGTCTTCGCCGAGGCCGATCGAATCGTGGGTCAGCACGTAGATCGCGCGGGTCTGCTGCAGGGCCGAGAGACGGATCGCATTGCGGCAGTAGTCCGAGAAGATCAGGAACGTGCCGCCGTAGGGGATCACGCCGCCGTGCAGCGCCATGCCGTTGAGCGCCGCGGCCATGCCGAATTCACGGATGCCGTAATAGACGTAGCGGCCGCCGTAGTTGTCAGGCGTGAACGGTTCCTGGCACTTGGCCTTGGTGTTGTTCGAGCCGGTAAGGTCGGCCGAACCGCCGACCATCTCGGGCACCGCAGGCGCCAGCACGTTCAGCCAGTTTTCCGAGGCCTTGCGGGTGGCGACGGTGGCGTCGCCTTCCAGCCACTCGGCCAGCTTCGCACGGATCGCGTCGGTTTCGGGCAGTTCGCCGGCCATGCGGCGGCTGAACTCGTCGGCCTTGTCCGAAGCGGCAAGGCGGGCAAACCACTCGGCATTGGCAGCAGCGCCCCTTTCGCCGAGCGCGCGCCAGTCGGCCAGGATTTCGGCGGGGATTTCGAAAGGCGCCGAAGTCCAGCCCAAGTATTCGCGGGCAGCGGCCACTTCGGCATCGCCCAGCGCGGCGCCGTGAACATCGTGGCCGCCCTGCTTGTTGGGGGCACCCTTGCCGATAACGGTCTTGCAGGCGACCAGCGTGGGCTTGTCCGAAGCGGCAGCCTGGCCCAGCGCGCGTTCGATGTCGGCATAGTCATGGCCGTCGCACTCGAACACGTCCCAGCCCGAAGCGCGGTAGCGCGCCGGGATGTCTTCGCTGGTCGAAAGCGACGTGTCGCCGTCGATGGTGATCTTGTTGTCGTCCCATAGGACCTTGAGGCGGCCCAGCTTGAGCGTACCGGCCAGGCCGATGGCTTCGTGGTTGATGCCTTCCATGATGCAGCCGTCACCGGCGATCACCCAGGTACGGTGATCGACCAGCTCGTCTCCGAACGTGGCGTTGAGCTGGCGCTCGGCCATGGCCATGCCGACTGCCATGGCCAGCCCCTGGCCCAGCGGGCCGGTGGTGCATTCCACGCCTTCGATCAGGAAGTTTTCCGGGTGCCCCGCGCAGACCGAGCCGAGCTGGCGGAAATTGCGGATGTCTTCCATCGTCGGGCTGGCATAGCCGGTCAGGTGCAGCAGCGAGTAGATCAGCATCGACCCGTGACCCGCCGAAAGCACGAAGCGGTCGCGGTCCGCCCACTTGGGCTGGGCGGGGTCGAACTTGAGGAACTTCGAGAACAGGACGGTGGCGACGTCGGCCATGCCCATGGGCATGCCGGGGTGGCCGCTGTTGGCCGCCTGGACAGCGTCCATCGAGAGCGCCCGAATGGCATTGGCCATCGGCGCGAGACGGTCAGCAGCAAGGGTCATCGTGAAGGCTCCGAAAACGGAAAAGAATGGGACGATTCGAACTTGCCGACCCCCTTTAGGGCGAGGCCGCCTCCCGTCAAGTTCACCTAAGGAGGATTGGCCTGCCCCGTATATGGGGACTTGTACATATATGTGCCAATCACATGACGGCACTTGAGCCTCGACTGATCGAAAGCCCTGTGAACAAGGCCAAGAGGTTGATTGCCTTTTGGCGGTTTCACGGTAGCGCAGGCGGGAATGGAAAAGGTGACGAACGAGGCCGCGACAGAGCAGGCAGTCGACAGAATTCGGGCCGCACTGGCGCGGCTCGAACGGGCGGTTTCGCAAAGCCGCGACTTGCAGGAGCGTCATGTCCGCCTGCGCGGATCGGTTGAGGAAACGCTGGGCGAGATCGACGCCCTCCTCGCCCAGAACCTCTCCTCCCGGCAGAAGCCCTGAGGCGATGGCGAACATCACCCTTACGATCGGCGGGCGCGAATTCATGCTCGCCTGTGCGGACGGCGAGGAAGCCCACCTCACCGGGCTCGCCGGGATGATCGACGAGAAACTGGCCCAGGCCGGCGTCGTCGGGCAGACCGAACCGCGCATGCTGCTTTTCGCATCGCTGATGCTGGCGGACGAACTGCACGAGCTGCGCCAGCGCGTCGCCCTTCCCGAACCGGCCCCCGAGCCCGTTCCAGCGCCGGCCGCAACTCCTGGCGAACCGGTGATCCCGACCGTTCTGGTCGACGAACTCGTGCGAATTGCCGATCATGTCGAAAATCTTGCCGACCTCCTTGAGCAGCGCGCGCCGAACGCCTAAATAAGGCGTGACGGGATCTGCCCGGCACGAGCCGTTCGAACATCCCTGAGGCTATAAGCAATCCAATGGGGGCTGTCCCTGCCCGGACCCTGGTCCGACGCACATGGTCCCCACCTGACGTCGAGGCGTCAGAGGATTTCTAGGCAACCGACCCATGGTGGACCCGTCACCCACTTCCCGGCCCGGAAGAGCCCTTCCGGCCTCATCCTTTTCGGCATCCGCAATGCCGTAATTCCGACATGCCGCGAAGGACCTTCGGTGGTATCGTCGCGGCCCTGACCGACCTTGCAGGAATGGGACCCACGGTGGATTCGTCGCCTCCTTTCTCCCCTACGATCGAAAAAAGCGCCCTGCGCAAGATGCACCGGGCCGCGCGCGCCGAACATGTCGCCGCGCTGCCGCACGGCATGCGGGCGCTCGTTCTCAACCGCCCGCCCGCCCCCGTCGCGGAAATGATGCCCGAGGGCCTCACCATCGGCCTCTACGCGCCGATGGGCGACGAGGCGCCGGCCTTCGGGTGGGCGCGCTGGCTTTCCGAGCACGATCGTCGCATCGCCCTGCCCTGGTTCGCCGCGCGTGACAGCGCCATGGAATTTCGCGAATGGGCCAACCCCTTCGACGAAGAGCAGCTGACCATCGGCCCCTGGGGCGCGCTTCAGCCGCTTGCCGATGCGAAGCCGGTGGTTCCCGCGATCGTCGTCGTGCCGCTCATCGCCTTCACTGCCCAGGGGCACCGGCTCGGCCAGGGCGGCGGCCATTACGACCGCTGGCTGGAAGCCAATCCCGATGTTCCGGCGATCGGCCTTGCCTGGGATTGCCAGTTGGCCGAAAGTCTCCCGATCGAGCCGCACGACCGCATTCTCGATGCGGTGGTGACGCCGACCAGAATATACGAGGGAGAGATCTGACTTGCGCGAGACCCCGACCTGGCGAATCCCCATCGGGGTCCTCGGCCTGCTCATCGCCCTTTGCGTCTACGGACTGCTGATCGCGCGATACCTGCCGCCGGTAATCGGAAGCTGGCATGCGCTGCTCCAAACGCCGATCTATCTCGCGCTGGGGGTGATCTGGATATTGCCGCTGAAGCGCTTCCTGATCTGGATGGAGACCGGGCGCTGGGGATGATTCCCCGGCGCTTCTTTTTTGCGGCTATCCGCCGGCGGCCAGCGGACAAAAGAAAAGGCCGGGCGTGAACCCGGCCTTTTTCGTTTCATTGCCTTTCCACTTCCCTTAAGGAAGTGGCGCGAGTGACGGGGCTCGAACCCGCGACCTCCGGCGTGACAGGCCGGCACTCTAACCAACTGAGCTACACCCGCGCAGCAATGTATGTGAGGTTTTTAGACTACCTCAAGTCGCTGGATTACCAGCATTTTCCCCTGCCTGTCACAGACAGGAAAACCCCAAGTGGCGCGAGTGACGGGGCTCGAACCCGCGACCTCCGGCGTGACAGGCCGGCACTCTAACCAACTGAGCTACACCCGCGTTCTTGCGGTTGCGTCCGCTTGGGAGGCCGCCCTCTATGTCAGCACCGGGTGGCTGTCAACGCGATATTCCAGCCCCATGAAGTTTTTTAACGACCGAACCGCGACTAGCCTGTGGACAGTTTGGCCGGAGCACCGATTTTAGCGCCGATTTTGCGATTTTCGCCTTCGAGACCGTCATTCGGGTGGCTCGAAAAAGGTGAAAAAAATTTCGGCAGAGACGAATCCGCTGCGAAGCGTACGCATAAACCGTCCCCTATTTGCCCCCTATGAGGGGAACCGATCGAAAATTGATGGTGCGCCACAAACAGAAAGTCAGGAAGACTTGCGCGGCTTCTCGTACTTCCAGTTGCGTGTCTTGCCCTCTGCGATCCACTCGGCAGCCTGTGCCATGCGCTTTTCCCGTGTCGCGGCAGTCTTCGCGTCGGTGATCCATTCCAGATAATCGCGCCTGTGCGAGGGCGCGAATCGCTCGAAGGTCGCTTGCACGCCCGGCACCGCCGCGAGCATGGCGGCGAATTCTGTAGGTATGGGGATTTCCGGCCGAGGCTTTCGTTCAGCCCGTACCGTGCCAGCAGGACGGCCGCCCAGGATACGATCCGCCGCTTCGCGCAGGAGTGCCGTCAATTCGGCCTCGCGCGGCATGTCCGCCTCGCATGTCACGCGGATGAAGCGGCGCGACATGGCATCCCCGTGGATACCGAAAGCGCAATGCGCCTTGAACGCACTCATCCCGGCGACGTTCTTGCCCCGAACTGTAAAGTGGGGGACGCTCCACTTGATGGCCTCCTCGGCCTCTGGAAGCGCCCTATGCGCCATGTCACGGAGCCGTTCGAGCAAGGGACGCAGCGGCTCGGCGGATTGGGCGACATAGTCATCGACACGAGAATCCCTGGCCATATCCGCTGCTCCACTGCGCCACCCTAACCCGTCAGCCTAACCCGCCAGAATAAGCGCCGGCGCCTCGATCAGTTTCTTGAGGTCCTGCGCGAAGCTGGTAGCATCCCAGCCGTCTACCACGCGGTGGTCGCAGGACATCGAGATATTCATGATCTTGCGCTTCTCGATGCGCTCCACGCCGTCGGCGCCCTTCACGAACATCGGCCGTTCGACGATCCGGTTCGGACCGATGATCGCGACTTCCGGGCGGTTGATGACCGGCGTGGTCGCCACCCCGCCCATCGGCCCGAGCGAGGTCACGGTGATCGTCGAGCCGGAAAGCTCAGACGATTTGGCCGAACCGTCGCGGGCTGCATTGGCAAGGCGGCCTATCTCGGTGGCGAGCTGCCAGAGGTTGCGGTCCTGCGCATCGCGAATGACCGGGACCATCAAGCCTGCGGGAGTCTGCGCCGCCATGCCGAGATGGACCGAACCATAGCGCGTCACCACGCCCGCCTCGTCATCGTAATGCGCGTTGAGCATCGGATACTTGGGCAGCAGCTTGCAAATTGCGGTGATCAGGAACGGCAGCATCGTCAGCTTGGGACGCCCATCCACATTGGCGCCCCGCCCCGCATTGAGCTGCGCGCGGGTTTCCTCCAGCGCGGTCACGTCGAATTCCTCGACATAGGCGAAATGCGGGATCTGGCGCTTGGATGCGGCCATGTTCTCTGCAATGCGGCGACGCAGGCCGATCACGCGGACCTGTTCGTCCTGTCCCTTGCGCCCGGCAGGCTGGAAGCCGCCCGAGGCATTGTAGGACAGGAAGGCGTCGAGATCGGAGTGACGCAGGCGGCCGTCCTCGGCCGGGCGCACTTCGCCAAGGTCGATGCCGAGATCGGCGGCGCGCTTGCGTACTGCCGGGCTGGCCATGACTTTGGCCTGGGTGCTTGAGGGTTTGGCCGCGGGCGTGGGCGTGCGGGCTTCGACAGGCTCAGCCTGAGCGGGTGTGGGGGATCGGGCGGGCGTGGGAGGCGCACCTCCCCCCACGTCCGCTCGTGCTGAGCCTGTCGAAGCACTGGCCACCACGCTCTCAACACGCGCAATATCGCCCGCATCCGGCGTTTCCGCCTCGATCCGCTGCTCCACCACTTCATCGTTCGGCGCAGGCCCGCGATCGACCTCGTTGCCAGTGCCTTCGACCTCGATCACCACCAGCGGCGAACCGATGGCGATGACATCCCCTTCGGCGCCCGCCACTTCGACGATCACGCCCGAGACCGGGCTTTCCATCTCGACCGTCGCCTTGTCGGTCATCATGTCGGCAAGGCGCCCGTCTTCCTCGACCGTGTCCCCGATCTTGACGTGCCAGGCGACGATCTCGGCCTCGGCGATGCCTTCGCCGATGTCGGGCAGGCGGAATGTGAAACGACCCATCGGATCAATCCTTCATGAGCCGATCGACCGCCTCGCCAATGCGGACGGGACCGGGGAAATAGGCCCACTCGAGGCTGTGCGGATAAGGCGTGTCGAAACCGGTCACGCGCTCCACAGGGGCTTCGAGATGATAGAAGCAGCGCTCCTGGACGAGCGTAACGAGTTCCGAGCCGAAGCCGGAGGTGCGGGTCGCCTCGTGTATCACCAGGCATTTCCCGGTCTTCTCCACCGACTTTTCCACAGTGTCGATGTCGAGCGGGACGAGGCTGCGCAGATCGATGATCTCGGCGTCGACGCCCTTCTCGGCCAGCACCGCTTCGGCCACGTGGACCATGGTGCCGTATGTCACGACCGTCAGCGCTGCGCCTTCACGCACCACGCGTGCCTTGCCGAGCGGAACCTTGTAGTAGCCCTCCGGCACCTGGCTGCCGGGCAGGCCCTTCCATGGCCGGGAGGGGCGGTCGTAATAGCCGTCGAACGGGCCGTTGTAGATGCGCTTCGGCTCGAAGAAGATGACCGGATCGTTGTCCTCTATCGCCGCGATCAGCAGGCCCTTGGCGTCATAGGGAGTCGCTGGGATCACCGTCTTGAGCCCGGCGACATGGGTGAACAACGCCTCGGGGCTCTGGCTGTGGGTCTGGCCGCCGAAGATGCCGCCGCCGAAGGGCGAACGCACCGTGATCGGCGCCACGAACTCGCCCGCCGAGCGATAACGCAGGCGCGCCGCTTCCGACACGAGCTGGTCGAGGCCGGGATAGATGTAGTCCGCGAACTGGATTTCCGGTACCGGGCGCAGGCCATAAGCGGCCATGCCCACCGCAGCGCCGATGATGCCGCATTCGTTGATCGGCGTATCGAACACGCGGTTCTTGCCGAACTTCTTCTGCAGGCCCGCCGTCGCGCGGAACACGCCGCCGAAATAGCCGACATCCTCGCCCATGATCACGACGTCGGGATCGCGCGCCATCATGATGTCGAGCGCGTCGTTGATCGCCTCGATCATGTTCATCGAGCGGCTCGGTGCGTCGTGAAGGCTGACGGGGTTTTCCTCGATCATGGTCCTCACTCCTTCCACTCCGGCCATTTGGTCTGTCGCTCGCGGATCGCCTGCTCGGCCTGTTCCTGGAGATGCCAGGGCAATTCCTCGAAGACGTCCTCGAACATCGTGTGGAACGGGTGATGGAGGCCGTGCCCGAGGATGCCGTTCTTCTCGGCTTCCTTGGTGGCCACCTTGACCTGCTCGGCGAGGTCACGGTCCATCGCCTCGTGCTGCTCCTCCGACCATTCGCCAAGCGCGATGAGGTGCTTCTTGAGCCGCATGATCGGATCGCCCAGCGGCCAGTCCTCGGCCTCGCGCGCGGAGCGGTAGGCGTTGGGGTCATCCGAAGTCGAATGGCCCTCCGCGCGGTAGGTAAAGTGCTCGATCAGGGTCGGGCCCTTGTTGGCGCGGGCGCGGTTGGCGGCCCATTCCATGGCGGCATAGACCGCAAGGATGTCATTGCCGTCCACCCGCAGCCCGGCAATGCCGTAGCCCGCCGCGCGCGCCGCGAAAGTCGTGCGCTCCGCCCCGGCAAAGCCCGAGAAGCTGGAGATCGCCCATTGGTTGTTGACCACGTTGAGCACGACCGGCGCGTTATAGACCGCCGCAAACGTCATCGCCGCGTGGAAATCGCCCTCGGCGCTGGAGCCTTCGCCCACGAAGCTGGTGGCGATGCGGGTATCGCCCTTGATCGCGCTCGCCATGGCCCAGCCCACCGCCTGCGGGAACTGGGTCGCGAGATTGCCGGAGATCGTGAAGAAGCCATAGTCTTTCGCCGAATACATGATCGGCAACTGACGGCCCTTCAGGCGGTCCGCGCGGTTGGAGTAGATCTGGTTGATCATCTCCTCCAGCGGATAGCCGCGCGCGATCAGGATGCCCTGCTGGCGATAGCTGGGAAACACCATGTCATCCGCCGCAAGGGCATGGGCACAGGCGATGGAGATCGCCTCCTCGCCGGTGGACTTCATGTAGAAGCTGGTCTTGCCCTGCCGCTGCCCGCGATACATCCGGTCGTCGAACGCGCGGGTCAGCGCCATCGTGGCGAGCATCCGGCGCAGGGTTTCCGGGTCGAGATGGGGGTTCCACGGCCCCACGGCGCGATCGTCGTCGCCCAGCACGCGGACCATGTCGAGCGTAAGCGGCCAGGTTTCGCTGGCTTCGCAAGCCTCGTCCGGCCGGGCCAGAAGGCCCGGTTCGGGGATTTGCAGGTGAGAGTAGTCTACCGTGTCTCCGGGCCGATATCTCGGTTCGGGGACATAGAGATCGAGTGGCGGCAAATTGCCGCGCGGCTTACCTGTACGAACCGGGCCTTCGGCCATTCTGGTTATCCTCTCCCGCCTTTCCGGGCCGTGAGAGATCGATCCGCGCTAGGAAAAAGGGACAAACCTAGAGCGTTTCAAAATTCCACGGTGAAGTCATATTATTTCAAACTCCGGTAATGTCAATCCAGCGTGAAGAAGCTTTCAAACTTCCTCAAACGGCCACCGGAGCGGCGATATGCGCCTGGGGCGCGTAGTCCGAAACCACGAAATCCTCGATCCTGTAGTCGAAGATCGAATCGGGCCTGCGGGCGATTTCCAGATGGGCCGTACCTTCGGGCCGGCGCGAGAGCTGCTCTTCGACCAGCGCCGCGTGGTTCAGGTAGAGATGGACATCGCCGCCCATCCAAACGGCCTCACCCGGCTCAAGGTTGCATTGCTGCGCGAACATGCGGGTGAGCAGCGCAAGGGACCACATGTTGAACGCTTTTCCGGTCACACGCTTTTTCCCGCGAATCACTTCACCTTCCGTTGGCACAGTCCCCCGGCCAACTTCGAGTAAGGCAGGGTGAGGCGCTGAGCCTTCAACTCAGCACGGCGCATCACCCTGCCATGCGCCACCGAAGCTGAGAGAACCTTGGACCCGGCGCTCTGCGCCGGGCCCGCTCAGCCCGTAGAATCAAGCTATGCTCGGGAGTCTTCAGGTGCAAGGTCAACCGAATCAGGCTGACAATCTGTGAGATCGATTTCTCCGAGGATCTCGGAAGGCTTCACTCCCAAGCCGGCCGCTAAGGCAAATAGGACGTTGAGCGAGATGTTGAGCTCCCCTCGCTCGATACGTCCGTAACGTGCGCGCTCCACGTTTGCGAGTTGCGCGAATCGCTCCTGAGAAACGCCTTTGGCTTCTCTAAGGCTGCGAATGGTCGCCGCGAGTTTCTTTTGGGCCGTGCTGTACACCTGGCCGTTCAACGAAATACTTGCAATCACGGCAACGCCATATATAGCCACGCCATATATGGCGCTATGTGTTAGCACGCTCGATAGGCAGGTCAGAACGACACTTCCTAGAGAATAGCCTCACGCCCACGTTCGTTTGGGAAGGGTCATTCATCGTGCTGCTCATCGTGGGCCGTAGCGAATGTCGGCCATCGCTTCGAAAAGCCGACGCACCGGAAATTTGTGGGAGGCTCGATTTGAATCTCGTCGCGGACACTTCTCAAGACAAACGCCTTGCACATGCATCGTGGCGGCGCTCCTCCTGCTTGGTATTCCTGATGCCTGAGGCGACGTGCCGCACACTCAGGTCCACGCGATGAAGACCGACTTTCTAAGTTACGCGTACGTGACGTCGCCTTTCAGACCGGATTGGGTCGGAGGATTGCCTCCGGGCGCAAAGATCGGCCTCATAGCTGTGAGAAAAAACAGTCAGCGGCTCGTCTCGGAAATCAGTTGGGGGACGCTTGACGATGCTGGAAGCGTAACTTCTGGGACCATCACCATTAAGTGGAAGAACCTAGAAGCCAGTCCGACAAGTGAGGCGGAAAAGCTTCGTCTCTATCGGAATGCCGCGAACGCCCTCAATCGGCGCCTCCGCGGCGTGGTCATAGAGAAGACCGACTATCGACCACGTACTAGCCCAGAGACATCATTCCATGAGGAGGCCCAAGTTAAGCCTTCTTGGCTTCGCGCGGTAGGCGACGCGTATGCACTCTTTGACGATCTTCGCATTGAGGTGGCTGAAGGCATCGGCTTCAAGACCTTCCTGCGACGATGGACGGAGAGTTCCGCAGAGGGGCAAATTATCGCCATGCTGGAAGCGTTTCGCACCCTTCGCGAATTTCGCCGGCAAGTCACAGCAGAGCTATTTGCTCCGGATTTCAAGCGAGCAAAACCGCCAAAGAATTTCAGCGACGTCATTCCGGGATGATGGTCGTGCGGATAGAAATTTGGCCGGGCGGTGACGAACAGGCTGCTTTTGAGATCGGTCGCATGGATGTAGCCAACGTCGGCACCGTTGCGGATGTCGGCGCCTATGCAGCCTCCGTCACCCAGAGGGCGACGCCAATAATTGGCGTGCCGAGTTTCGTCCGAAGTGTAACGGTCGCATCTCATCCGCGAGGGGATGGTCCTTGGGCGTTGGTTGCTAGGGTTCTTGGCGAAGCCGCCCGAAAGCCCCCCAATAATCCGAAATCGTCGACCAATGTCTAGCGCGGGTAAGAACCACAGCTTCAAGACTGTCGAATATGACGCCGACCTCGATGATTGGACGCCCGTCTACTCGACAGCATGTTTTGATCGAGCTCGGCCCCAAGTCCGGCTCGTGGGGTTGATTTCAAATGATCGCCGGCAGCGGTTCCCCGATGGCCGATGCGTTTGCACCTCCCCGGTTCGTTCTTCACCCAGCGCGATCGCCGAGGGCGCAATCGTGCAAACGGACAATACGCGCTACCGTCTGCTGAAGCGCAGCTCTCGTGTTGCATTCGTGACAGAGTAATGAAGATCTAAATCCATTTATCTTGAGCGCTCCACGGGACGCGATTTTTCTTCGCTTGCATCAGAAATTTTGCGGATTCTCGGCCCTCCTTCGCATTGTTAACCCGTATGTAAAGGATACCCAAAATGTACGACCTAGACAGGTTGAAGAAGTCTTCAAAGAAAATCCGCAATATTGTCAGAGACAATGGCGTCGATATAAAGCTATCGCAGTGCCATAATTTCATCGCCCAAATGGCTGGGTTTGATAGTTATTATTCTCTTTACATAAACTACACAAAAAGCGGCCTCAATCTTCACAGACGATCTCCGGATGAGGCTGCGATCCGTCGGTTCATTTCAGATTTCCAACTGGACGTTTCCCCCGAGACGTTTTCCAATTTGGTTCAACCATCGGGATCGACGCAATCGTATGACGAACCTTTGAGAGGCGTCGCCGGCGACGATTGGATGTGAACCAGTCTAGTGCGTGCGCACGGCTCAGCAATTTCGCTGGGACCGGCCCGGAGAAATCGCCTGGTGCCCTCAGCCGGGCGGCAACCAAATTGCTAGTTACCGCCCGACTTCAGCTTCGGCTTTACGCCTTTAGTTTGGCAGTGCGTAGGCGATCACAAGATCACCTCGATCTGGCGACTGACGAGCGCCACCTGCCGTCACGACAACATACTGCTTCTTCGTCTTCGGAGATACGAAGGTCATCGGCGTTGCCTGCCCTCCGACCGGAATACGCTTGGCCAGCAGTTCCTTGCCTGTACGTACGTCCATCGCCCGCAGGTAATAGTCAGTCGTCCCGGTATAGAAGATCAGGCCAGAGCCGGTGGTAAGCGCCCCCGAAAGCGTGGGCGTTCCGATCGGCACGCGCAGTCGCGTTTTGATGCCGAGGGGACCGGTATCCTCGGTCGTTCCCAAAGGCTTCTGCCAGACGACTTCACGCGTCTTCAGGTCGATCGCGGTCATGGTCCCGAAGGGCGGGTTCTGACAAGGAACGCCGAGCGGCGACATGAAACCGGTCAGGAGCGCGCCATAGGGTGCTCCGTCTTGCGGGTTGATGCCGTCATGGCCGGCGCCACCGCCGCCCTTTGCCGACGCGATGATTTGGTCGGTTTCAGCACGAGGTACGAGGCGAAGGATCTGTGCCAGGCGGATGTCATTCACGATCAGGTAGTCGTTCGTGGGATTAACGCTCGCCGAACCCCAGTTCATGCCACCGTAGAAGCCCGGCCACTGCAGCGTGCCTTCCAGCGACGGCGGGGTCATGTCGCCCTCATAGCGTAGCTTGGCTCCCCACTGCAATGGACAATGATGCAGGGCGGCAGGGAGACGAAAGTCTCGCCCCCTGCAACCCATGAAGTTGGCGATGGTGACGCCATCGTGTCGATGACCTTGGCCGGCGCGGGCCTTTGGCAAATGCCGTCCTCTATTGTCCGGCATCACGTCGAAGCCGGCGACCTTGTCGTCGTGCTCGACGAATTCGAAGGACCGCCGGTCCCCGTTTACGCGGTGTGGCCAGGGACGCGACACTTGAGCCCGAAGCTGCGCTTCATTGTCGATGCGCTGCATGAAGAAGCGAGAGCCGGAAAATTTGATTGATCATCGGAAAACAGGGTTGTGTCCCGTTAGCGTAGGGAAATCGGCTTCATGGACGATGGACAATGAATCGTAGAACCAACCAGCCGGTCGAACGGGATTTCTTTGAGGCCTCGAGGGCTCAATCGAGTTCAACATGCAGGTTCGATGTGCCGGGTACTAACCCAGCTTCCTGCCGGAGGAGTATCCGTATCGCTGCGCTCGCAGGAGAAAATGCAGCATCATAGCTAAGCGAATGCCAGTCTATGTCGGCGCGAGCTCCAAGCCGATCTTGATGCAGTTTATCTCTTACCATGAGAGTTCGCGCGACAGCCTCCTGGAGGCCCAGTTCACCAGTGGCATCGTAAATGGCGCGCAGGGATGGCATCCAATCATTCCGATCAATCCGCGGTGCACCCGCGCCATCCCGACCCGTCTGATGGAGACAGTGCGCGGCCCCGATGCCTTCAAGGATCGAAAAGGCTGATACGCAAAACTCCAGTATCAAGTTCTGGAAATAAGGCTCGAAGAGAACTGAGGCATCACCCGGTCCGCGAAAATGATGAGCATTGATGAGCGCAGTCTTAACTTCCAGTCCTACCATCAGGTGCTTCAGATTGGAGATCAAGCAGCGCCTAACATGCGCGTTCAACTGCGTAGGAATATTTCGCGCCAGCCAGCGCTCCCAATCCCTCGACTCCGAAAGAACAACATAGCCGTCCGGCCGGTCATCTTTGCGGGTGATGTAAAACATTGCCAACTCCTGAAAACAGAGCTTCGGTTGGGATCAAATCGCAATCTTCCAGTATTCAGCCACGGCCCGAACCTGCTCGCGCGGATAATATTCGCCCGCTTCTAAAAGATCACGGCGGATCCGATCCAAACGGCGAGATGCATCTCGTCTTATGGCTGGTGTGAGTTCCATCGTCCCGAGCGGCAACCCGCCCCGGTGGTCATTCGGCCAACTCGTAGGGTAGGCATTATCATGCCCGGCCGCCAGAACCTCTATGCTCGATACCGCGTCATGTTCGCATCGCCAGGCATAAGTGTGGAAGGCACAAGCCCGCAACATCGCCTTAACTGCAGGCATCACGTCCGTAAACGCCTTGAGAGGGGTTGGTAGCAACACCATATTTGCCACGCAGGAATAGTAGCGTGCATCTTGGACAACTAAATTGGTCGATGCATAGGTCACGTCATCGACGCCCCAAATATGACAGCATGACCAGTTGGGGCGATCATCGCTACGCAAACCCAACGCGTGGGTTAGCGCTCTGTTGGCATACCTATTCCCCTCGAACTTATGGATCGTAACGCCGGTCTCCCTGTTCCGGTTTAGCTGAGGCTCCGACCAATCGCTCTTGTAGAAAAGACCACGACGGCGATACTCAGGATACCAGACTGGCAGTAGCCTGAAGGTCTCTGGATCGACCCAGCGGGCTGTGCGCTCAATCAACCTCATAATCTCGGATAGGCTCAATTCTGCGCGCAGTGCATCAAGGCCGTCCTTGGTGATGGACGCGGTCATTCTGGACGGTCCACGCGACTTGCGATGTCGCATGCCCGCGTTTTGGCCATTAGGTCCTGCAGAAACTCGGCTTTCGACACGCGGAGCACACACCGCAAACCCGTACTATCGTAACGCTCCAACCGAAAAAGCCACTCGTCACCAAAATCGATATAGACCGGGCAAGTCGCGCAGAGCCAAGTGCTTCGGGGTCGAGACCATGTGTATTGCTGATGCCCTCTGTGATTCTCGACGACCTCTCGTTCGATTTCTCGGAGCGGATGCACAAGAACCATGCCGCCACCTCCAGGCACTATTCCGGGATTCTCCGAACGCCTCCAGAACATCCCGTCATTCGCTCCCGACATCCCACCTTGAGCCTGATACCAGACTAGATCGGCAGAAATAGGGGCGTGCGGGTCGGGAAGAAGATGCCACAAATCGAAATTCTTACGGAAGCCGCGTCCGTCTACGACCCAGACTAGGTTCTGGTAGAACGCTTCACGAGAAAGGCGCTCGGCATCCGTCATCGCCGAATGTTGTATTTCTATATAGATGCCAGTCCTGGTACGAACATCCGCACGGTGAATCTCCCCGTCAGGCGCGGTGTGAGACACCTCGCGGCAATCCACAGGGAAGTGATTTTTCCACTCTCGGTGCCAGTCGGTCTCGTTCTCCCACCAAGGATCGCAGTTCCGGCGGCCTGCATGAGCCCAATGATGTACGACGCGGGGGCCGCACTTTGCGATCATCTCCGCTCCGCAGGTTGGGCAGCGACCTTGCCCACCAGGAAAGGGCTCAACCCTTTCATCGTCGATGATCGCTAACTGCACGCCGTCCCCTCGCCATTTCGACTATCTGGTCGCTTCGATTGCTGTGACCCAAGCCAGCAAAATAAGCCCCAATGAGTGCCCATTGAGGCGATGCAGCAGCTTCATTCCGCGTTTGAGGTCGCTTCCTCCGGTGTTATCCCATCAAAAAACACACGCAGGATGTATCGATCGAATACGGTCATACCTTCGACCTTCATGGCGGCGTCGAGGCCGCGTGCGCGCATTGCATTCAGCGCATCGCGGAGGTCCAGATCGGTCTGCAGGAAATTGATAAAGCCGGCACGGTGCAATTTACGCGATATCATCCGCGGCAATCCATATTCTTCCAAATGATGCACTGCAGGAGGCAGAAAGGCGTGGCTCACCTTTCCGATGAAACCACCAATATCCACAGAAGAATTTATAATCATCTTATAAAGCTCATTAGCATCACTAAGGAGTGCGGATAGTTTAAAAGTGATTGTCCTCTCAAGTTGGAAAAATTCCTCAATATCGATATTGTGAACCGAGAGCTGCCGCAGAATATTCGGAATATCAGTATTCCAATTTGATGCCAAAGCTTTCGTGACCACTACAATTTTTGAGTGCTGCGTATCCCATCCTGCGGGTTTCAAAGAGATGATCTTGTAGAGCATGCGCTCCCATTCGCTCGGCCTATTCGAGTTAAGGTAACCGAACCCTTTCCAGTCATCGGGATCATCCCGCATGTCTGTCGCGAGCCTCAGGAGGAAATCTGCGTCGCTATCCTGTAGGAGATTGTCTCGCTTCAACCGCGCAAAATTGTCTGCACCAACAATATCTGACATCTGGCGCTTGTATTCCAGAACCCGTTCGATCTGCCGCTCTGTGAGGCTATCGCGATCCTGCGTTTCATCTAGGCCGCCAAGCACGGTGTCAGGAAACTCGATCTGAAGCTGCGTATCCTCTTGCGCCGGCGGTGAATCAAGCAGGTAAATGTGGCCGACAAAATGCTTGAACATCCGACCACCACGACCAATTATATTCTTGTAAGTGAAATCTTTGAGATTATTTTGCCCAAGTTTACTTTTCCAAATCACTACATTCTGAGCAGAAGTGTTGACACCCTCAATAATGGAAGAGGTCGACACGATACTATCAAAGCCCTTCTCATGCTCGAAAAGCCTGACTTGCAGCTGACTTAAGCACCTGTGCATACGGCCATTATGGACACCGACACCTCGCTCTGCGAGGTCGGCCATAGCCCAATTCTGCTGATAATTGTCTCGAAGCCAGCGAGCAAAATGATTGGTATGTGGACGGTCAACCCTGTCCATCTTGCTGATCACCAAAGCGGCGATCTTCCTTATCTCAGTATATGTCCCGGCATAGACTAAGGATTTTTCGGTCCTAGGTGAAATGATTGCAAGGAGTGCCTCAGACTTCTTTTCAATATCTTTCCCGAGCTGTTTATATATCTCATGCTTCTCTAAGAATACAGTATTGAAATCAAGGAGCTCTAGGAACTCCATGTCCCGGGTGAACACATTATCCGCCAATTTTTTAATGTTCGGCGCAAGATAGTAACGCTGTTCAGCCTTTCGAGACAGCTGGATAATTGCCTTGATGAGAGAGGGCGCGCGATCCTTATCATGAGCGACGCTTGCCTTGTAGAACTCATCGATGACAAGAAGGTCAATCTTGCTCAACCGCTTGACGTAACCAAACGCGCGCTCCTGGGGGAAGATCAAGATGTTTCGTTCTTCCAGCGGAGCGTCAGGGGCAGTTACTATTCCATATTCTCGCGAGAACTTTTTATATAGCCTGCGCCGTGTTTCATCCATCAATGCGATCGTCGGCACGATAATTACGACGGTTTTGGGCCGCTTTGCTGCAATAAAAGCGTCAATGATGAAGCTCTTGCCGAAACTTGTCGGCGCACTGACCGCTATGCTAGTACCGCCCAGGAGCTTAGAGAGAACAGTCGCCTGCTCTCGATGGAGGGTTGCAGTTCTATTGCCGACGTCAACTGCGAAGGCCTGATAGACAAACTTCTGATCCCATGACGCATTTTCAAGCTGCAAGTACGGAAACAGGCCCGTTGACCGGACAAGTTGGTTGAGAACTTGAGGATATGGAACGCTATCTTTGTCCAAATCTCCCAATAGCTTAATAAGCATATTGCGAGCAGCGAGGTCGTTCCCGCGCTCAATGAGGTCATTAACCTCAGAGCATGCCGAAAATAGCTCCATCAGGCAGCACCCTTGAAGTAGCTCACTGCCCCAACAAAGGCATCGACTATCATTTTTTTATCTGGAACCGGAAACAGGATAAGATGGAACTTGATATCGTTGTACTTATGTACGTGCGCTGATCCAGCCAGTTGTTTTGAAAAATAGGATTCAGCACGATCAATATGGTGGGTCAAAATCTGCTTCTTATATTCGTCAGATAGCTCCGCGCATGCCGCAGTATCAGCGCACTGGTGGAGAAGCAAAATTGGTACATGAATTCTTGGCTTCAGGTGATCAATGGACACTTGACTGCTCAATGCCGCCTTTATTTTATTGCGTAGTGGCTCAGCTAGTACAAGATGGTCAAGGTCCGACACGTTCGTGATGATGGCATTTTCTTTTCTCAGCTTACCCGTGGCAAGGCTTGCGTAAACCGAAGCAATCACTGAATCTAATCGCGCATCTGCGATCGAATTATAGAATTTAGCTTCACCAAACCAAAGCGAGAAATCGTCACCGCTTTCATCAATTACAATATGGACGCTGTCAGCGCCCTTGGCATTGTCTTGGACATTCTGTTTATAAAATATCTTCGGTACGACCGGCAGTGCCTTGTAGCGATTTTTCATAATTCCATACAAAAACACTTCAGCGATTTCGCTGCCTTGGCCAACCTCGTCCTTATCGGTGAGCCGCAAATTGCTGGCAGCCGCAACTAAGAGTCGGTTTCGAAACTCACGCTGACCGAGCCAAACGGCGTAGCATGAGCATGGCGGCGG
>NZ_BLJH01000025.1:0-56944 GCF_009811895.1 Novosphingobium sp. TCA1
AAAGCAGTCTTGAATCAGAACCCGGCCCGCTTGGGAATCCCTTTTGTCAACACGGCCTAGATTGATCTTGGTTGCAGTGTTCATGATATGAAACTCGCTGTTTTTCGCCAGAGTGCCGCATTCGATGCTATTTTCTGGCGAGGGTGAATTCGTTCAACGAGTTTCGTTTTCGATGATTGGCGCTAATCTTGCCCTTCCGTTTGCAGTAAATGGTATTTAAATTGTGCGTTCGTGAAGTATTACTGCACTCTGACAGTTTGTTAGGTAGTCTGCCGGATCATTCAGAATCGTACCAGCGCCACCACCTGGATATTTCAGTGTGAACAAGCTGTTGTCTCTCCGGTGTGAAACCCTGCATTAACCATGGCGCGATGGGCGTAGCTATTTCGGCCGCACTTTTTAGGATTATCGGCAGCCTGACACTACGCATAAGTCCCGGCGGCGATCGCACGCGTCATCTGCAGTTTTGGGCAGGCAGAAGCCGAATATTTTGATGATGGCACCGGATCCGAATGGCCACTGGAGCCGATTTTCGCAAATTGGCGAGGCTCTATGGTTCGTAAGGGCGTTTATCGGCCAATCCGCAGCATGATACGACGATTATGGCGCTGTGGGCCGTGCCTTACTCAGATTCGCTTCGAGCGAATGCCGGCTAGACCGGGCAGACCGCGTCATCGAAAAGACGGATGCGGTATTTGACGGCGCTGTCTCGCGCAGTTCTGTTCCATCTGATGGCAAAACCCAACGTTCCGCCTTTCTGAACATCTACACGTCGATTGATGGTGCTGCTCTTCGAGCTTGGTAGCGGCTGAATGTCACGGCCATTGACCTGGAGCGAAATGGAGGGAAGCTGCGCGCCGGGATTGGCGGCCGAGAACTCACCCACGATGCGGAGCATGCCGGTGCGAGCGGCTGGAAACTCCAGCAGCAAGGCATCGTCTGATGGCCCCGGAATGGCGAGATCTGCAGATACGCGCGGGAAGGCGGCGGTGGTTCTGCCAAGATAGGGCGTCCAGGGCACTCCATCGCCTTGCTGGCCGGGGAGAGTTTCGAGCGGCACCGTGTGCTGGGCATTCAGCGTGAAACTTGCAAACCCGGTGGGCACGGAGCGAATGCCTTTGGCCGGGTATGAGAAGCCCAGGAAGCTGTCGGCAATCAGGGAGAGACAGCCCAACTTCACGCTTTCCGGGAATGCCAGCTTGCGGCGACCCTGCAGGATCAGCACCCGGGTTTCATCCAACGCGAGCTGCTCCGGGGCGAGGGCGTTGCCGGTAGCGTCGAACGCGGTCACTTCGGCCGTGTCGATCCAGACTTTCCGGGGGGCGCCCCACAAAGCCCAAAGGTCGGGGCCGAAGGCATGGATGAAAGTGAAAGGGTCCGGGCTGAGATTGCTTGCGCGGAACCGTGCCAGCCGATCGTTCGCAAAGCGAAAGGCTCTGCCGACTTCGGTGATACTGCCATCACGGCGAAGCAGGGGGACGAAGCCGTCGCCCCTGTCGTTCAGAGGGTACCAGTCCATTTCCGAAAAGCCGAGCGACGAAAGGGTCGCATAAGATCGCACGAGGTCGTCCGCGGCCGAAGCGGGATCCACGCTACCGAACTCCGTCACATGGAGGGGCATGTTTCGCAACAGTGGATGGCGACGCAGCACGCCAATCTGGCTGGGCAGCTGGTCGATCGGGGTCGTGTAGGGGTGAAGGGCCAGGCCAGCGAGATCCTTTGCCCCCGGGCTATCCAGCAATGGCCAGAGGAACCCGGCAGGAAGTGAATGGACCGATCCGCCGATGACCCGGACCTTGGAACCGGCAGCTCTTACGCCTTCTGCGGCAGCGCGAACCATGGCCAGATGATAGCGCCTGCGCTGAGCCAGGCTGCTTTCCCTGACGACGCCGTTGACGAAGTTGTTGCCGTTGATCTCGTTGCCGATCTCCAGCGTATCGATCGCCGGATAGCGCCGCACCAGTTCGGTCACGAAGTTCGCGAAGGCTGCAAGGGCTTCTGTGGAGTGCGGCGTCTGTCCGGCATCGTAGAGCGGATTGCCCCAGTTGAGCGTCAGGGTGAGACGCGCGTTACGGGTGGCGAGACGCGCGGGGTAACTCGTCATTGGAGTGGTGAATTCGTAGTGCCCCGGTGTCTTCTCCACGTCGGCCCAGCGGATGCTGTCACGCCAGTTCGTGAGAGGCAGGGCCAGGGCGCTTTGGAAGAGGGCCTCGTTCCAGCCTTGCGAGAAGTTTGATGCGGCGCCCAGGCGCATGGGTTCGGTCGGCTGAACGTCGTTGGCGGAAAGGCGCGGCGCCTCAACCGCAGGTGCCGAGGATGTAAGAGCATCCTTGGCCATGTTGATGCTCTGGGAAGGGGCCGCGAGAGGGCTGCTTTTCGCAAGCGATAGCGCTGCGGCCAGAGGGATGGCGTATGGTTTCAAGATTTTGGCTTCGTGCGGGTCTTTGCGATTTCGGCGTAGAGATCGGCCACGCCCGATCGCGCTCGCTCGATCACCCTGGCGTGATCATCAGGATCGATTCCCCGGCGGATGGCCTCTTTCATGCATTCCAGGGTGATCGCGGGCGACGCTGTGAAGGGATCCAGCATCCAATTTGCGAGATCGACGGATTGTACGAAGGAATCTAGCTTCGGATCCCAGGTCAGGGCAACGAAGGGGATCCGGCAGGAATAGGCGGCGATGATCGCATGCATACGAAAGGCGACGAGGCCTTGCAGCCTGCTCACCAGCCTTGCGAGTTCTTGCGGGGTCCTGGGTTCGGTAGCGGAAATTCTGCCCGGCCAGGGGCCTGCCGAGAGGGCGCTCGCGAGCCGGCCTGCGCAAGCACGGTCTTCGGGGCTGCCATTCGTGAACAGGACTACATCGTACCCCTCGCTCGCGAGTTCCTCGGCAAGTTGGCGATACCAGGATTCCAGAACGGCCTTTTCGACGGTCGTTCCCGAATGGTAGCCTACCGCGACGGGGCTGGTGATATTCAGACCTATCGGGCCGTGGCGATCAGCTTGCGCGGGTGCAGAAGGAGAAAGACCAAATCGCGCATGGGCGAGCAGGCCCGGGTCCGGCGCGACAGAGGCCGGAAGGCCAAGCTCCGAACCGAATTCGGCATCCCATAAGGCCTGGGATCGCTGATCTCTGACGAAGACCTTTCGCACGACGCCCCGCTCCAGTGCGCGGCGCATGAGGGCCCGGCCCTGGCGGCTCCAGCCGGTCGACACGCCGCAGCCGTAGATGAAGACGGGCAGACCGCGTCTTTCAGCTGCTTCTATGGTGAGCGCAATCTTGGTCGGAAAGTTGAGGTCGAGATCGACGATGAGATTGCCGCCGCCGATGACCACGCAGTCCGCGTTTTGAAGAGAGGCTTCATAGTGCGGGCGCCACCGGCGGCGGGACTGCACGGCGAGCGGCAGGCGCACCGAATGCCGTCGCAATAGGGTGGGCAGCATATGCAATGCACGAATGAGCGTGCCCCGTCCCGCTGCGCCCGGGCCATATGCGGTGCGCCCGGCAAGGTCCACCGACGAAGTATCGTCATGCGCGCCGCAATCCACCAGTGCCTGTTCCAGGCATTCGGATAGGAGACCGTCCCCCAGGTTGGGGCTGTATTTGACGTTGAATATTCGCACGCGGGGGCGGTGGACGAATTCCGGGGCCGCTTGCGCAGTTTGAAGGCTGTTGGAGAAATCTTGAAGGGGAGCGGTTGATGAATGCATGAATGCCATGTCCTCAAGCGGCCATCTCGGGTTTAGGAGCAGCGGCTGCGAGGCCGCTGATCTGGCGGGCGACTTGCGCGATCACGCCCGAGGATGTCGGCAGATACTCGAAGCTTCCCTGTCGCCCCGCCGTGATGACACCGGTTCTGCCGATCCGGGCGAGCACGCTGTCTAGGGTCTTGCGGGTGCCTACCGAGAGCAGTGGGTAGCAGTCCTCCAGAAGTTCATGTCCTTCCAGCTTGAGGCCGCGGGCCAGCTTGAGGCTTTCCACATGAATGCAGAACGCCGCGAAAGCGCCTTGGGGATCGTGCTGCGTACCCGGCGGCAGCGTCGTTTCCACCGAGAAGAATTCGCGGGGGATGGCCGGATCGGGGTAGATCCGCGAGTAGATCGTCGCGCGCTTCCACGTGCCGTCCGCGTGGAAATTGAAGAGTACGTTGCCGATATCGGGATGGAGCCATTCTGCCGAAACGTAGAGGGTGGTCATGTCCAGGCTTTCCAGACCGGAAGGACGCGAGAACAGGGCGCGATGAAGCCTGTCGAGCGGAATGGTACTGACAATGGCGGAAGCCACGCGTGTGCCGTGGTCCGTCCGTATTTTGAAAAACGCCCCTTCGCGCGCCAAGGATACGATGCGTTCGTTCAGGGCGAATTCCACACCCATCGCCGAAAGCTGCCGGGCAATGGGACCGAAAAGGGCATCGAAGCCTTGCTGGGGCCGTACGCGCATGGACCACTGCCTTGCGGACGCTTGCGGTCTCCGGGGCAGGACCGCCCGGGCCGCGCTTCGTGCAAGGTTCTTCGTTCGCGTGAAACGCTCAATAATGGCCATTCGGCGGAAGAAGAACTCTTCGTCGATCTGCCGGGGCGGCACGTGGTGGAAGCGGGCCAGGTAATGGCGCAGGCCGGTATCATCGAAGAAGCGTCGGCCCAGCCTTTTGGTGCAGAGCTTTTCCAGCGTGCCGTCCTGCCTGAGGCAGATGCGCGAGACGATCAGGTCGAGAACGGCGAGGACAAGGCGAAGAACGGGCTGCCTGAGCAGATCACGGGGCTCTATGGGATAGAGGAGGATCGATCCATCCGGCGCTATTCGGCGTTGAATGCTCAAAACTTCCGGGCAGGATTCGCGCAATGCTGGTGCAAGGTCGAAAATTCTGGCCGTTTCTTCGTAGAAGATGCTGCCTGCATCGAAAGTATAAGGGCCGATTTGACGGCTGCGATGGGTGCCGCCGATCTGAGCTTGCTGATCGATGACGATAACTTTGTGCCCAGCCGCCTGCAGGGTGGCGGCGGCACTGATTCCGGCGATGCCGCCTCCAAGCACAATGACGGATTCTGCGGACGCCGGGGGCGGCACTTCGCTCATGAAAGGCACTGTCCGCTTGAAGCGGAGTGTTCAGCATGGGACCGAAGTGAAATCGCAAGGACGATTGCTGCCGATACCATCACGCCCTCCGGTCTCCTGACCCGGTACAGGTGAGCGGGCTGTCGTATTTCTATTGGGACGATCAGCGGGCGGCAATTCGATCATTATCCGTTTTGGATGTGGCTGCTTGCTTCTTGATCCACTTTTGCAGTGACTTCATTTGCATCGACACGGCATTCTGCTGACAACATGCCGGAAGGAAGCTTGCCGATTACACCGTCGGCTTTCGACCAGCTTTCACGAGCGGGAAGGCGTGACGGCTTGGGATCGTGCCCATCATAGCCCGGATGACAAGGTCTTGGGTGCTCGTTAGGCGCAGTGTTTGCGGAAATTTGGGCACCATAGTGCCAGTCCCGGCAAGTCATGCGACTTGCCGGGAACCGAACGTCATTCGGGCTGATTGGTTGGCTTAGCGGCTTCCGCCTTGGGACGAGCCTTGCGGGAGCTTGCCGCAGCCTTCGCAGGGGTGGTCTTGGTAGCCGCTTTAGCGGCGGTCGGCCTGCTACGCTTGGGCTTGGCAGGTGCGGCAGGCTTTGCCTCGCCAGGAGCGGCGGCGGCTTCCGGCTTGGTGGCGGGTGCTGAAGCTGTGTTGGCGGGCTTGGCGCTCTTGGCCTGGCCGGTCTTCGGCTTACCGGTCTTCGGCTTCGCTGTCGCGGCCTTGGTAGTAGCGGGCTTGCTCACTTCCTGCTTGGGCGCGGGTTTGGTTGTCGCGTGTGCGGTGTCGGCTTTAGGCGTAGTTGCTTGCGGTTCCCTGGCGAAACGCTTCTTCGCGGCGCGAGGGGCCTTTGCCGGTTTGGCGGGGGCGGCCTTGAACTCGCCGCTTCCCGCCGTAGCGGGCTTTGCGGAGGCTGCCTTTGCTGCGGGTGCCTTGGCCGCAGGCGCAGGGGCTTCAGTCTTGGGTGCCGTCGGTGCCGTGTCGCGCTTGACGGCGCCGGGGCGTCCGCCGAGGCCCATGCGCTGGGCTACCGCACGGCGGTGTTCGGAATAAGCGGGCGCGACCATCGGATAGTCCACGGCAAGGCCGTAGCGTGAACGATATTCCGCAGGCGTCAGGCCGTTGTTGGAGAGGTGGCGCTTCAGGCTCTTGTAGGGCTTGCCGTCGATCAGGCTGAGGATATGCTCGCGTGAAGCAGTGCTGTCCTCTACCGAGACAGCAGGCTTGTATACCGGCTCGCTTTCGGCAGTCGATTTCGGTTGGGCGGCGAGCGCAGTGCGGGTCTGCTCGATCAGATCGGGCAGTTCATTGCTGGGCACGCTGTTGTTGGAAAGATAGGCGCTCAGCAGATCGACCGTAAGACGGGTAAGGTCGAGGTTTTCGCTATTGGGCATCACATGCTCCCTTGGAGATTTCGCGAGTTGAACCAGCCAGCTTTTCTCTCGCACAATCGAAGTAACTATACAGGAAATGCCCTAGGGGCAATTAGTCAATTTGGAGTGTTCGCGCCGGGTGCGGCGGCGTAGAGTTCGATCTGCGCATGAAGTCCGCCCGTCGAGGACTGGCCGACCCAGATGTCGAACAGTCCAGGTTCGGCAATGCGGCGGTTGCCGTCTCCGACGAACTCCAGATCCCGGCGGGTGAGCGAGAAGCGCAGGGTCTTGCTCTCGCCCGGATCAAGCGTGACGCGTTCGATGCCCTTCAGCTCGCGGATCGGGCGAGTGCGGCTGGCGACGCGGTCGCGGGTGTATAGTTGCACCACTTCGCTGCCGCGCCGACTTCCCTTATTGGCGACCTTGACGGCAATGCTGACAGTATCATCCCACCGCATTGCGGTGTCGGACAGTTTCAGGTTGTCGAGCACGAAGTCGCTGTAGCTGAGACCATGCCCGAACGGGAACCGGGCGCTGTTGTCGGTGGTGGTGTAGCGGGCGCGATACTCGGTGCGATTGTCGACGACCGGGCGGCCTGTCGACTTGCGGTCGTAGAAGAACGGTTCCTGCCCGGATTCCCAAGGGAAGCTGACCGGCAATTTGCCGGAAGGGTTGACCTTGCCGAACAGTACGTCGGCAACGGCATGGCCTGCTTCAGAGCCGAGAAACCAGGTTGCCAGAATGGCCTGGGCATTGGCAACGCCATCGTGAAGGGCGAGCGCGCGGCCATGGCGAAGCAGCACGACCACCGGCTTGCCGGTGGCGGTTACCGCGTCTGCGAGAGCCTGCTGCACTGCGGGAATTTCGATGGTGGTGCGCGACTGTGCTTCGCCTGACATCGTCTGCGTTTCGCCCAGAGCGAGCAGCACGATGTCCGCCGCCTTGGCGGCTTCCACGGCTTTGGCGATGCCGCCCTCGATCGCAGCGTCGGCGCCGCAGCCCGGCACGACGGTCAGGTCTGCCGGATCGGCAAGCGCGGCACGCAGGCCGCTGGCGATATCCACGCCCTTGCCGGGATCGCCGTAGAACGCCCAGGGGCCGTAGACATTGTCCTTGTCCTCGCCGAACGGGCCGATCAACGCGATCTTGCGGCTTTGTGCAGGGTCGAGCGGCAATATCCCGCTGTTCTTGAGCAGGACGATCGAGCGTCCCGCGCTTTCGCGCGCCAATTCCCTGTGCGCGGGGGTGGCGAAGCGGGTGCGTTCGACGTCCTCGTCCAGCGAACGCCAGGGATTGTCGAACAGCCCCATGGCCATCTTCACGTAAAGGATACGGCGAACGGCGACATCGACCGTTCCCATCGGTACGGCGCCCGATTTCACCAGTTCCGGCAGATAGCGGATGTAGAGGCCGCTCTGCATCGACATGTCGACGCCTGCGAGGACGGCAAGACGCGCGGCGTCGCGCTCGTCCTCGGCATAGCCATGGGCGATCAGTTCCTCGTCGGCGGTATAGTCGGAGAATACGAAGCCCCGGAACTGCATTTCACCGCGCAGGATATCGGTGAGCAAGGCGCGGTCGGCGGTTGCGGGAACGCCGTTGATCTCGCTGAACGCAGCCATCGTGCTGAGCGCCCCGGCGGAGAAGGAGGCGGAGAAGGGCGGCAGGTGGGTTTCGCGCAAGGTCTCGTCGCTGATATCGATGCTGCCGTATTCCAGGCCCCCGGCGACGGCACCGTAAGCAGCGAAGTGTTTGGGGCAGGCGAGCAGGGAGTCGTTGCGGCGCAAGTCGCGTCCCTGGAAGCCGCGCACCCGTGCGGCCGAGAGCAGCGACACCAGGGTGACGTCCTCGCCCGAGCCCTCCACGACGCGGCCCCAGCGCTGGTCGCGCGCGACATCGGCCATCGGTGCAAAAGTAAGGTGAAGGCCTGCGGCGGTGGCTTCCACCGCCATGGCCCGTGCGGTGCGCTCCGCGAATGCCGGGTCGAAAGTGGAGGCTTCGGCAAGGGGAACCGGAAAGATCGTCTTGAGGCCGTGGATCACGTCACCCGCGAACAGCAGCGGAATGCCGAGGCGGCTATGCTCGACGGCCAGTTCCTGGGCGCGCCGCGCTCCGGCCACGCCGATGCCGTTGAACAGGCAGCCGACCCGGCCCTTGCGGATTTCCTCGGAAAGGCGCTTCTCGTCCTGGATACCGGCTTGGGGATTGGGCGGGTTGAACGGGCGGAAGGCGTCGGCAAGGCAGGTCATCTGCCCGGCCTTCTCCTCGATCGTCATGCGCGCGATCAGGTCGTCCACGCGCTGCACTTCAGTGGCGGCAAAAGTGATGCGGGGCAGGCCGAAAGCAGCGGCGCTGCCAAGGATGCCGGACAGGACGGCGCGGCGATGAATGGTCATGGAAGCGAGAAGACGATCCGGTTACTGCAAACGATGCCCCCGAAACGCCGGTAGAGATATTTTTGTTGCACTGCGGCGTAAAAGCGATCGGCCGGTTGTCGCTTGGGACAACCGGCCGATCCTTTTGCCGTAAAGGCGGCTCAGGTCAGGGCGGGGCGCAGCAGGACGGGCTCTGCCTTTGGCTCCGGCTGGGCCTGCGGGATCGCCGGAATCGTCTCGTCCACCGTCACGGGCACATCGCTCTTGAGAAGCGCGACCGCCTCGGCCTTGCTTTCGACCGCCGGGGGCGAGCCGCGCAAGGGAAGGCCTGCGGTTTCGCGCACGGTCAGCATGGTCAGGATGCCGATCGCGGCAGCGCCCATCAGGTAATAGGCCGGAACCAGCGGATCGCCGGTGCGGCTGACCAGCCATGCCGTTATCAGCGGAGTCGTGCCGCCGAACAGCGAGACCGAAAGGTTGAAGGCGATCGACAGCGCGCTGTAGCGAACCGGGGTGTAGAACAGCGCGGGCAGGGTCGAAGGCATCGAGCTGGTGAAGCAGACCAGCGCCACGCCCAGCAACATCAGGCCAAGGAAAATCAGCCAGTCGTTACCGGTTCCGATCAGGAGCAGGCTGGGGATCGCCAGTACCATCAGCGCGGCGCAGGCACCGATGATCATCGGACGGCGGCCGAGGCGGTCGCTGAACAGGCCGCCGATGATGTTGAGCGGCATCATGACCAGCATCACCAGGATGATCAGCAGCAGGCCCTTGCTTTCGGCATAGCCCATGGTCACCGTAAGGTAATTGGGCATGTAGGTCAGCAGCATGTAGTCGGTCACGTTGAAGACCAGAACCAGTCCCACGCACTTGAGCAGTTGCGGCCAATGCAGGCGGAACATATCCGACAGGCCTGGGCGATCGGCCTCGCGCGCATCGACTTGTTCGCTGTAGGCCTGGAATGCGGGCGTTTCCTCCAGCTTGAGGCGCATGTAGAGGCCGAGCAGGCCCAGCGGTCCGGCGATCAGGAACGGCACGCGCCAGCCCCAGGCAAGCATTTCGGCATCGCTCAGCGACATCTGGAGTGCCGTGACCGTGCCGGCACCGGCAATATAGCCGCCGAGCGTGCCGAATTCGAGCCAGCTGCCCATCAGGCCGCGCTTCTGGTCGGTGGAATATTCGGCAATGAACGTGGCCGCGCCGCCGTATTCGCCGCCGGTCGAAAAGCCCTGGATCAGGCGTGCGACAAGCAGCAGGATGGGCGCGGCGATGCCGATCCGCTCATAGGAAGGAATGAGGCCGATGGCGAAAGTGCCGACGGCCATCATCACCATCGTCAGCGCCAGGATCTTGTGGCGGCCGTAGCGATCTCCGAGAGGGCCGAACACCAGTCCGCCCAGCGGACGCACGAGGAATGCCGCGGCGAAAGTGGCCAGCGTGGCGATAAGCTGCACCGTCGGATTGCCCGAAGGGAAGAAGACATGGCCCAGCGTGACGGCGATATAGCCGTACACGCCGAAATCGAACCATTCCATGGCATTGCCAAGGGCCGCGGCGCCGACCGCGCGGTTGAGCAGGGAGCGATCGACCAGGGTAATATCGTCGATGGCCATTTCCCGGCGGGATTTGAACCAGCCGAATTGCGCATCCTGCGCAACGGGATCGTGCATGTCTGTCTCCGTTGGCACTCGGGCAGGCGCGCGAAAGGGCACCACTATCGCCGAGCGGGAGGCGGCCGCCGAGCGGCCGTGAAAAGGTGCGATGCCGAAGGAGGCATCAAGCGGGGGAGGGCGTCCCATAGACATGCTTTGCCCAAAAAGGGGGTAATAATGGTCGAACCGTGCTTCTCTGGCGATGAATTGAATATTCGCGAATTTGCGCCGAAATCGGCTTCAACGCGATTTCGGTGCTATATTCTCAGTGAAAATGTCGGAACATCGGTCGATATATGAGCCGCGACAACGATCATGATATCGGTACAGGATTGCAGATACATCGGTTGTGGGCAGATGTGATCCGCCGGGTCCTGCTATACGACTCAAAGACAGTCAGTTGATCCGAATGATGTATGCTCGATTATCGAGGATTCACTGCTGGTCCGATCGGACAGCGGCTGTCAGGCCGCCGCCACCCGGCGGGGCGCATGTGCGGCAAGGCATGTCACCACACTGGCCCCCATGCAGGCGATCGCCAGCAGTTCGGCAGGGGTGGGCAGGCGCGCTTCCCAGAGGAAACCGTAGAGCAGGGCGAAGGCCGTTTCGAACAGAATCATCTGGCCGACCATGGTCAGTGGCAGCAGGCGGCTCATGGTGTTCCAGAAGGCATTGCCCACGACGGAAGCAAAGAGCGCCACTCCGGCGGAGACTGCGAGGAAGCGATACCATGCGGCTGCGTTATGGCCGGCGGGTTCGAGAAGAAGCGCGAACGGCACCAGCAGCACGGCCTGGAAACCGGTGACGATCCCGAGCAGCAGGCTCCACTCATGGGCCGAGACATCCTGCAGCCGCACCAGCCAGCGGCTGTTGATGATCGCGAAAGTCGCCCAGGAGGCAAGCGCGCCGACCGCGCAGAGGAGCCCGACCAGCGGCATGATCCCGGCTTCGGCGCGCACGCTTCCCAGCGTCTGCCAGCCGATGCAGGCCATGGCGCCGAGGCCCAGCAGGAGCGACGGGGCCAGTCTCGCAAGCGAGGGAGCACTCGCATCGCGGCTGCCGATCACCGTCACGACGACCGGAATGAAGCCGATGATGAGCGAGGTGACGGTAACGCCGGCCATTTGCACCGCGCTCGACAGCAGGATGTAGTAGAGCGTGTTGCCCAGCAGGCTGAGCCAGGCAAGGGCGATCCACTCCTTCCGTCCGAGATGGCGCCTCAGCATGGGCCAGCGCGGCAGCAGCAGGGCGGCGGCGATCAGTCCGTAAGCGAGATAGCGACCGGCTGCGAGGTAAAGCGGGCCGAAGTCGTGGGCGAGTTCGGGCGCCAGGAAGACCAGCCCCCATACTGCGCCCGCCGCCGCTCCAAACCCGACGCCGACAACCTTGTTTCGCCCATCCGACACTGCAAGCTCCATCGAGAAGAGGCGGCAGACTGCATCGGTTTTCCGCCGCAGTCTTGTCTGCGTCTACGCCGGTTTTGACGCAGGCTCCGGCCGATCGCCGGGCGTGAGGGGCGAGGGAGCGTCCATCATCCGGCGGCGATAGGCAGCCGGGGGCATGCCCGTGGCCTTGCGCATGGCGCGCGTCAGGGCGCTCTGATCGCAGTAGCCGAAGCGATAGGCCAGTTCGGCAATCGAGGCGTGCCCGGAGCCCAGTTCCTCGCGGACTTTCTGGAGACGCAGCTCGGAAAGCCAGGCGCGCGGCGTGGTGTCCAGTTCCTGGCGAAACAGTTCATGCAGGCGGCTGACGCCAAGCCCGGCATGGCTGGCCATCGAAGCGGCGCTCCAGTTCCGGCCGGGCGCGGCTTCCACGGCCGCCAGCAGCCCGGCCAGCCGCAGGCGGGCGCGGGGCGGCGAACCGGCGAGCGTCTCGAACAGGAGCGGCGCCCAGCGTTCGACCATGGGGCGGAGCGTCTCCGGGCGCGTATCCGTCTGGGCCGCCATCAGCGCCATGAAGTCCACCAGCTTGTTCGCGGCCGGGGACAGCGCGCAGAAGGGCCGTCGGCCGAGTTCCTCGCGCAAGTGCGGGGACAGATCCTCGGGGTCGAGGTCGAGAATGAACGAGCGGTTTGGTTGGTCGCTTGTCTGATCGTGGCGCAAGTCGGTTTCCACGAAGGCCAATTCGCCGCGCCCGATCCTGCCGCCGCGCGAACCGACTTCCATGACCAGTGCGCCTTCTAGCGGCAAGACGATCTGCGCGAAGCCATGGCGATCGGTCGTGCTTTCTGCGCCATAACTGCGCATGTCGAGGGATAGGGGCGACGACGGTGACATGACGGCCTGTCTACCACCTTTGCGCGGTGGTGCGACAGCTGGTTTTGGCGGGCGAGTTCGTCAACTCTTGCCGGGCGCCTCGGGGGGAGCCGTTGCAGCGCCCTGCGTTTGCGGAGCCGGCGTTTCCGGGGGGCGCACCTCGATCTCGACCCTTCGGTTCCGGGCGCGTCCCTCCAGGTCGTCACTGCCGTCCAGCTTGCGGTTGGGGGCGACCGGCCGCGCTTCGCCCAGCGCGATCACGGTGATGCGCTTGCCATCGACGCCCTTCGTTTCGAGATAGGCGCGCGCCGCTTCCGCCCGGCGGCGCGAGGCCGCCAGGTTGTCTGCGTCCGACCCCTTGGAATCGCTGTGGCCCCAGATGGTGATCGCGCCGCCCGCTTCGAAGGCGGGCGCGGTGAGAATGCCGTCGATCAGCGCCTTTCCGGCGTCATCGGGCTTCGCGCCCTTGGCGGGATAGGGCACAAGGATGTGGACCGGCTCCAGCGGCGGCGCTTCCGTAGGTCCGGTGCCGACGTCGGCGCGGATGATCGACTTCCTGGGCTCTTCGGCGGGCTCGTCCGGGGCGGCGCTGGCCATCGCGTCGGATTCTCCGGCATCCTGGGTGGCCGCTTCGGTGGTTTCTCCCTCGCTTCCGCCGCCCTGCTGGCAGCCGCAAAGGGCTGCGATCAGGATGGAGGATGCGATCACGGGCGCGCTTTTCATGCTGTCGCCTCCTTCTTGTCGTTGGTGTCGCGCGATCCTTCAGGCTCGCCGTGACGGGACGGGCCATAGGAAATGACGGTGTCGCCCGGCTGCGGCACGGGCCGCGAGGCATGGGTGAAGAAGCGGATCTTGCCGTCCTTGCGCAGCAGGAACAGCATGTCGGCCTCGTCTGGCAGGGCGGCCTGGGCATCGGCGAAATCGAACTGCTCGCTGATGCGGGTCTTGCGGAAGGCCCAGCCGGCGCGCTGGCGCTCCATGATGTCCTCGACCCCCAGCCCGGAAGCGAACATGGCGCGGCCGCGCAGGGCCTCCGGCAAGCTGCGATGATCCTCGTCGTCGCCCATGCCGCCCAGCTGATAGACCGAATCCCGCCCGATATCGGGTGCGAACTCGCTGCACACCAGCGCGTTGTAGGCCTCGCTGTCGGTCGTCGCGACGAGGACCTGGAACTGTGCGAGGTCCAGCCGTTCCTCCGTCGATTCCGCCAGGATCTCGCCATGATAGGTGGGAATGCCCGCCTGCCGCGCCACGGAAAGGCGTTGCCAACTGGTATCGGCGATCATGACCGGAACGTCGAGCTGGCGCAGCTGCTCGGCAAGCGACAGGCTCCAGGGCGTGCTGCCCACCACAAGCAGGCCCTTCTTGCGCGCGCCTGTCACTTTCAGCCAGCGGGCCACGTAGCGAATGCTGAAGCCGTGGGCGAGGATCGTGGCGACCACCACCGAGAACGATAGCGTCACCAGGATGCTGCCGTCGCCGTAGCCCAGTTGGTCCAGCCGCAGCGCGAACAGGCCCGACATGGCCACGGCGACGACACCGCGCGGGGCGATCCATGCCACCAGCAGGCGCTCGTTCCACGGGATCTTGCTGAAGGCCAGGCTGATCAGCACCGTCGCCGGGCGGACCAGGAACAGCAGGGCGAGAAGGTAGGCGATGAAGCGCCATTCGAACTGGCGCAGCACGTTGAAGTCCAGCGAGGCGGAGAGCAGCACGAAGACGCCGGAAATCAGGAGAACCGTGACGTTCTCCTTGAAGGGGTGAATGTCGCGCAGGCTGTCCAGCCGCATATTGGCGATGGCCACGCCCATGACCGTGACCGCGAGCAGCCCGGTTTCCTGCTGGATCAGGTTCGACAGCACAAAAGTGCCGATTACCGCGACCAGCAGGACGGGCGCCTTGAGATATTCGGGAACATGGCCGCGCGGGAAGGCCCAGGCGATGGCGCGGGCGACGCCGTACCCGATCAACCCCGCGACGAGGGCCGCCGCGAGCAGGGCGGCGAGCACCGAAAGCAAGGTGCCGCCTTCGTCCACGCGGCGCAGGTATTCGTAAGTGATGACGGCGCAGAGCGCGCCGAAGGGATCGTTGACGATCGCTTCCCACTTCAGGATCGCACGCGGACGGGGGGCGACGTTGCTCTGGCGAAGCAGGGGGATCACCACGGTGGGCCCGGTGACGACGAGAATGCCCGCGAAGAGCACCGCGACCGGCCAGACCAGTCCCGCGACGTAATAGCAGGCCAGCGTTCCCAGCACCCAGCCAACGGGAATGCCGATAACCATGAGGCGCGTTACCGCGCCCTCGGTTCTGCGCAGTTCGCGGAAATTGAGGCTGAGGCCGCCTTCGAACAGGATCAGGGCGACGGCCACGGAGACCATCGGTTCGAGCAGGTCCCCGAATGTGTGTTCGGGCACGACCAGACCGGTGACGGGACCTGCAAGGACACCGGCGGCGAGCATGAGGGCAATGGCCGGCCACCCGGTACGCCACGCAATCCATTGCGCGCCGATACCGAGAATGCCGATCAGCGCGAAGACAAGGGCTTGCTGCTGCATGGGAAAAGCATAACGGCCCTTGGCGCAAAAGGTAAACACCGGGCGGGAGATTTTCCCGCCATAAGGGCGCTCGCCGGGCATCCAGACTTGAAAGAGGACGGCAAAGTCGGGTAAGGGCGCCCCATTCGCAAGGAGCCCGGTGAGAATCCGGGTGGCTATTCCGGCCGCCGATCCGCCGGACAATCTCACATGACTCTCATTTTCCAGCGCCGGTATTTCCGGCGTCATGTGCAATTGCGGACTTCATCCATGTCAAACGCACTCACCCGCTACCGGCGGCAGTGGTTCAGCGACGCCGCCCCTGTGCGCCGCGACGTGCTCGCGGGCATCGTCGTCGCCCTGGCGCTCATTCCCGAAGCCATCGGTTTTTCGGTCATCGCAGGGGTAGACCCGCGCGTCGGCCTCTATGCCTCGGTGGCGATCGCCATCGTGATCTCCTTCACCGGCGGCAGGCCCGCCATGATCTCCGCCGCGACGGCCGCCGTTGCCGTGCTCGTCGGTCCGCTGGTGCGCGACCATGGGCTCGACTACCTCTTCGCGGCAACGATCCTGATGGGACTGTTCCAGATCGCCGCGGGCCTGCTGCGGCTCGATCTGGTGATGCAGTTCGTCTCGCGCTCGGTCATTACCGGCTTCGTCAATGCTCTCGCCATCCTGATCTTCATGGCCCAGCTTCCCCAGCTCACCCATGTCGGCTGGCAGACTTACGCGATGGTCGGCGGCGGGCTTGCCGTGATCTACCTGTTCCCGCGCGTGACCAGGGCCATCCCGTCTCCGCTCGTCGCGATTCTGCTGCTTTCGGCGCTCAGCATCTCGATGGGACTGCCGGTTCATACCGTGGGCGACATGGGCCGCCTGCCCGAAGGCCTGCCGAGCTTCGCCCTCCCGCACGTTCCGCTGACGCTGGACACCTTGCGGATCATCTTGCCCTATTCGCTGACGATGGCGGCGGTCGGTCTGCTGGAATCGCTGCTGACGTCGCAGATCGTGGACGACATGACCGATACGGACAGCGACAAGCGGCGCGAATGTGCGGGGCAGGGCAGTGCCAATATCGTCGCCGCCCTGTTCGGCGGCATGGGCGGCTGCGCCATGATCGGCCAGTCGGTGATCAACGTCAGTTCCGGGGGGCGCGGACGGCTTTCGACATTCGTGGCGGGTGCGTTCCTGCTGTTTCTTCTCGCCGTGCTCGGGCCATGGGTCGGGCGCATTCCCATGCCCGCGCTGGTCGCCGTCATGATCATGGTCTCGATCGGGACGTTCAGTTGGGCCTCGATCGCCAACTTGCGCCGTCATCCGCCGACGTCCTCGGCCGTCATGCTGGTAACCGTGGTCGTGGTCGTGGCGACGCGCGACCTTTCGCTGGGCGTGCTGGCAGGCGTGCTGCTTTCGGGCGTGTTCTTTGCAGGCAAAGTGCAGCGCATGTTTGCCGTGGAGCGCGATCTCTCTGCCGATGGCGAGCGAGCGACCTACCGGGTGACGGGGCAGATCTTCTTCGCCTCCGTCCAGCGCTTCACGCGGGCGTTCCAGTCGGAAAGCGAAGCCTCGCACGTCCTGATCGACGTATCGGCCGCGCATTTCTGGGATATCTCTGCCGTCGGCGCGCTGGACAAGATCGTGGCTCGCCTACGCCGCGAGGGGCGCTGCGTCGAGATCGTCGGATACAACCGGGCCAGCGCGGACATCGTCGACCGCTTTGCGCTGCACGACAAGACCGGCTTCGAAACCGGCGCCACGCCGCACTGATATCGCATTCCGGGACGGCATGGCGCCGTCCCGGAATGTCTTGCCTTACTTCCCCGGCACCAGCCGCATCGCCGCGCCGCCGCCCGGCGCCAGCCAGAGCGTGTAAGTGTCGCCCTTCTTCACGGTGCGTGTGTCATAGGCGATCCTGTGGCGGGCATCGGTGAGGTAAGTCGCGCCCTCCCCGTCCTTCCAGATCGTTGCCTTGTAGCTTTTGCCCGGTTCGAGGAAGTCAAACGAAAGCGTGACGTTGCGCGCTGTCGCATCGTTAACACCGCCGACGAACCATTCGGGGCTCTTGCGATCCTTGCGCGCGAAGACCGCGTAATCGCCCACTTCGCCGGCGATCAGGTGGCTTTCCGCCCAGTCGGTGGGGACATGGCTGATAAACTCCATCTCGCGCGGATGCTTGTCGAGGTTCTCGACGAAGTCCGCCGCCATCTGGATCGGCGAATAGATCGCGAGGTAAAGCCCCAACTGCTTGGCGAGCGTGGAGGCCAGCGGATCGTGCTTCGCGCCTTCAAGGCTGAGCACGCCCGGCGTGAAGTCCATCGGGCCGGAGAGCATGCGGGTATAGACCAGCGTCGGCTCATGGTCCGGCCCGTTGGCGAAGGCACCCCAGGCATTGTATTCCATGCCCCGCGCGCCTTCGCGGCTGACCCAGTTCGGATACGTACGGCGCAGGCCGGTGTCCTTGACCGGTTCGTGCGCATCGATGGCAATGTGGTGCTGCGCGGCCAGCTTCACCACGTCCAGATGGTGGTTCACCTGACGCTGCCCGTCATGCCATTCCATATGCGTTTCGCCCGGCTTTTCGCCGTAGTGCCAAGTGTCGGCAATGATGCCGCCGCCATCCGCGACATAGCCGGTCTTCACCGAAGTGACGCCCAGCTTCTCATAGAGCGCAAAGCCCGCGTCCATCTGCTTTTCGTAGATGGCGATATTGCCGCCGGTTTCGTGGTGGCCGATCAGCACCACGCCTTTCAGCCTCGCATAGTCGGTCACCGCCTTGATATCGAAGTCCGGCGTCGCTTCGGTGAAGCTGAAATCGCCGTGGCCGAACCAGTCGCCGTCCCAGCCCTTGTTCCAGCCTTCGATCAGCACGCCGCCGAAATTGTGGCGGGCGGCATAGTCGATGTACTGTTTGGCCCGCGCGGTGGTGGCGCCGTGCTTCGGGCCGGTCGCCCAGGTCCAGTCGCCGCGGATCATGCCCCACCAGATGCCGATATAGCGCATCGGCTTCACCCAGCTGACATCGCCCAGCTTGTTGGGTTCGTTGAGGTTCAGCTCCAGATCGTTCTCGACAAGGCCCGCCGCATTGTCGGCAATGCGGATCGTGCGCCAGGGCGTGTTGAACGGCAGATCGCGCACCACCCGCGCCCCGCGTGACGAGGGCGAGAGCGTGGTGCGGAACGTCTGGCCATCGGCCCGCTTGAACCAGTACCCGGCATAATCGACCAGCGCCGCTTCGTGGAACGACAGGTGAGTGCCGTCCTCCAGCTTCATGGTGACCGGCGTATGCGCGGTGGAAACGGCGTCGATCGCGGTCTTCTGGTAGACCTGCTCGTACCGGTTCCACTCGCCACCGGGGATCCACCATGCCTCGCCCTTGGGCACGATGTCGAACTCGGTGGTTTCGTCGGCGATCTTCATCGTCTTCATCGCCGGCTGCTCGGGCAGTTCGTAGCGGAAGCCCACGCCATTATCGAACAGGCGGAAATGCACGTCCATCAACCGGCTGCCCTGCGCGGCGGACTGGCGGAAGTGGACGGTCACCTCGTTATAATGATCGCGCACATTGGTGCGCTCACCCCAGGGCTGCTGCCAGGTATCGTCATGCACGCCCTTTTCGCTGCCGGAGATGGCGAAGCCGCGCACCATGTTGACGCCGTCGGTCAGCACGAAGCCCAGTTTGCTCGGCGCGATCAGCAGCTTGCCTTTGCGCGACAGCGACCAGGTGGGACGGCTGTCGTTGTCGGTGCTGACGGTGAGCACGATGGAGCCATCGGGCGAAGCGGCGGTGACGCTGGTGTTGGCCTCCTGCGCATGCACGGCAAGCGGCGCGAGAGCGGCGGCGAGGATGCCGGCTTTTGCCAGCAGGTGGAAAGGCTTCATGCGTCTTCTCCGTTCAGAGCCTTGGCTTCTTCTTCAATCCAGATAGCGGCCCATGCGGGGAGCGAGCCGGGCGCGCCCTCGTTGACGGCAGCGAGGACTTTGCCTGTTGTTGGCACCTCCTGCGGCCACGCCGCATCGCGCTCACCGATGTTGAACACCGCCAGCACCGACCGGCCTTCAGCCGCACGGCGCAGCACAAGCCGCGTCTCGTCGGCGAGCAACACTTCGCAAGTTCCCCGCCGCAGCACAGCATTTTCACGGCGCAAGTGGATCAGATGCCGCATCAGGTGCAGCAGTGAGGCGGGATCGGCCTCCTGCCGGTCGATGGCGCGGGCAAGGTTCGCTTCGGAAAGCGGCAGCCACGGGTTACCGCCGGTGAAGCCACCATGCTCGTCCTGCGCCTTCCACGGCAGCGGCGTGCGCACGCCGTCGCGAGAAAGGGTGAGCGGCCAGTTGGCGATGGCCTCGGGGTCCTGAAGCAGTTCGAACGGCACCTCGTCCTGCTCCAGTCCGAGTTCCTCGCCCTGAAACACGATCGGGTTGCCCCGTAGCGAGAGGAGCAGCATCGCCTTCATCCGCGCAAAGGCGTCGCGGTGCTCAGGCGCGCACCAGCGCGAGACGGCGCGGGGGGCGTCGTGGTTCTCGAAAGCCCAGCTTGGCCAACCCATTCCGGGTTCATCAGGCCAGAATTCCTGCGCGGCAGCGACGCGCGCGGGGGTCAAGTTCTCGGCATAGAGGAAGTCGAAGCCATAGGCGCTGTTCAGCCGCGCGGGGCCTAGCGTGAAGGCCTTCATCGTCGCGCCGCCATGGAGGCCACCGACTTCGGCCAGCGAATAAGTATCGGGATAGGAGGCGATCAGCGCCTGGAGCCGCTCGATGAAGGCCAGAATATCCGGGTGCGACTGGTTGTAGCGCTGGATCTGGAAATCGTAGGGCCGCGTGCGGACTTTGCCATCCTCCGGCGCGGGCGGATTGTCGCGCAGCAGCGGGTCGTGCATCGAATGGTTGAGCGCATCGATGCGGAAGCCCGAAACGCCCCGGTCCAGCCAGAACTTCGCGACGCCCAGCAGCGCGTCCTGCACTTCTGGGTTATGGCAATTGAGCTGCGGCTGCTCGGCCAGGAAGTTGTGCATGTAATACTGCCCGCGCCGCGCGTCCCAGCGCCATGCGGGGCCGCCGAAGATCGACTGCCAGTTGTTCGGCGGGGTGCCGTCCTCCTTGGGATCGGCCCAGACGTACCAGTCGGCGCGCGGGTTCTCGCGGCTCTGGCGGCTTTCCACGAACCATGCATGCTGGTCCGAGGTATGGGCGTAGACCTGATCGACGATGATCTTCAGCCCCAATTCGCGGGCCCGCGCGATCACGGCATCGAAATCTTCCAGCGTGCCGAAGATCGGATCGACCGCGCAGTAATCCGCGATGTCATAGCCGAAATCGGCCATGGGCGAGGCGTAGAAGGGCGAAATCCACACCGCCTCCACGCCAAGGCTGGCGACATGACCGAGCCGCGCGGCGATGCCGGGCAAGTCGCCGATGCCGTCGCCATTGGCGTCCGCGAAGCTGCGGGGATAAATTTGGTAGATGGCGGCGCCGCGCCACCATTCGGCAGGTAAGGTCATGGTCTTTTCCGGGGGGAGTGGATCAGGGTTTGGCCGCGCAGACCGCAAAGCCCAGCGGCGGCAGTTCGACGCGCACCGAACCGGGCGCGCTGGCCGTGGCGGCGCAGGCCGTGCCCGCCAGCGCCTCGAACGCAAGCGAGGCCGGATCGACGGCAACTTGCGCCGAGATCGGTGCGGTGGAGGTGTTGAAAGCCAGCAGCACCTCGCGCCCGGTCTTGGGATCGAAGCGCGAGACGGCGACGAGGCCGGGCTTCTCCGATGCCGCGCGGGTGACTGAACGGCCGTCGGTCAATGCGGGCGTCTTCACGCGCAAGGCGGAAAGCTGCGCGATCAGGCGATAGAGCGGATGGGCGGGATCGAAGCTTTCGGTCTTGGTGGTCTTGGCCGTGCCGACCAGTGCCTCGCCGTTGTAGATTGCCACTTTGCTGGCGAACATGTCCTGCCGCGAAAGCTGGTCGCCGCCCGTACCGGCAAAGCCTTGCTCGTCGCCGTAATAGATCGTCGGCACGCCGCGCAGGGTGAGCAGCATGGCGTGGGCCAGTTCGTCGCGCTTCAGCAGTTCGTCCGCACTCATCGCCGGGTTCGCGGCCTTCAGGAACATCGCCGCGCGCCCGGCATCGTGGTTGCCGAGGAACGTCGGCAATTGCATCGCCGCCCTGGCGCCGCCCTCGTAAAGCCCGTCATCATCGGGCAGGCGCGCCAGTTCCTCGCTACTACCGCCGCCCGCTGCCTTCAGAACCGCGTGCATGAAGGCGAAGTCCAGCACGCCGGGCAGGGCGGCATTGCGCGTCCAACTTGCCAGCAGCGCCGGGTCGTAGTCGCCGCTCATCACTTCGCCGAAGATGTGGAAGTTCGGGATACCCTTCGCCGCCGCCCGCGCCTTCATGGCGGGGACGAACTGGCGCCAGAATTCGGGGTTCACATGCTTGGCGGTATCGATGCGGAAACCGTCGACGCCGTACTTGTCGATCCAATCGCCGTAGATCGCGATCATGCCTTCGACCACGCGCGGGTTCTCGGTCGCAAGATCATCCAGCCCGACGAAATCGCCGTACTGCGCGCTCTCTCCCTTCCAGTCGGTATTGCCGCGATTGTGATAATAGATCGGGTCGTTGAGCCAGCCGGGCACTTTCACCCGCTCCTCGCCCTTGGGCACATAGGGGGTATAGGCGAAGGACGGATCGATCATCTTCGCCCAGTTCGCCGCGCTGGCATCGCCGTCGCCCGCAAAGCCGGGATTGATCGGCGCGCCGCCGACGCCGCCCTTACGCGAAAACGGGTAATCCGCCTTGGAGCGGTAGGGATAGCCCTCGGCGGTGCCTTCTTTGTACTGGATCACATCCGCCGTATGGTTGGCGATAATGTCCATGTAGACCTTCATGCCCTTCGCATGGGCGGCATCGACCAGCGCCTTGAAGTCCGCATCCGTTCCGAAATGCGGATCGACATGGGTGAAATCGGTGATCCAGTAGCCGTGATAGCCCGCGCTCTCATTGCCCTTCGGCCCCTGCACGGGCTTGTTCCTGAAGATCGGCCCCACCCAGATCGCCGTCGCACCGAGGTTCTGGATATAGCCCAGCCGCGCGGTCAGCCCCTTGAGGTCGCCGCCGTGGTAGAACGCTTTGTCCACCGGATCGAACCCGGTGACCAGCTTGCCGCCCTTGAGGCCGCCCGTGTCGTTCGACGGATCGCCGTTCTCGAACCGGTCGGGCAGCACGAAGTAGATAACTTCCTGCTCGGGTGTACGCGCACGCAGGTCTTCCAGCGGGCCAGCCATCGCGGTGGGAGCGACAAGCGATGCGGCCAGCGCAGCGAGGGAAGGAAGCAGGCGGTTCATCTCAAATTCTCCGATGTTTCCCGTCATCGTCACCCTGAACTTGTTTCAGGGTCCATCCATCAGCACGCCCGGAGGCTTCGGATGCAAGGCCGGTCACGCGGTTTGCGTCCGGTGCCTTCGTGCAAGGCGACACATAGACCCTGAAACAAATTCAGGGTGACGGGGGCGGAACCGGGAAGGGAGGGAGGGGGACTTCCCGGTTCCGCTTGTACGGTGCCGCAGCGGAGGAGGAGGTTCCTTTGCGGCACCGAAGTCTGGCCTCAGAACTTGCCCGAGCCCGGATGGGCTCAGAACTTATACGTAAAACCAGCCAAGTACCGCGCGCCGTAGCGCTGGTAGTCGATGATCTGGCGGCTATCGCCCGGATTGGTCGTCACGAAGGGCGCATTGGTCAGGTTCTGGCCCTGGATGTAGAGCGAAAGCCCTTCCAGCGGGCTGCCCGGTTGGAAGTCGTAGCCGATCTGCGCATCGACGATCGTTTCCGGCTGGGCCCGGCGCCGCTCGCGATTGGCTGCGAAGCCTGAGACTTCACCGATGAAGGTCGAACGGTAGCGGACCGAACCGCGCATGTTGAAGCCCCACTTCTCGAAGTAGGCGGTGCCGTTGGCGACCCACTTGGAATAGCCCGGCAGTGCCGAGGCGGGTTCGCCCGGCGTCGGATGGATCTTCGATTGCGTATAGGCGACCGAGCCGGTCACGCCGAAGCCGGAAAGCGCGGAAGTAAAGGCATCGAAGGGAACGGTGCCCGCCACCTCGACGCCATAGACTTTGCCGCCCTGTCCATTGACCGGAACGTTGATCAGCGCCGTCGGCGAGATCGCGTAGCCGTTGCCGGGATCGGGCAGGGCCAGCGTCGAACTGTCGATCGCCACGTCCTGATTGTAGACGTAGCTCTTGAGGTCCTTGAAGAAGAACTGCGCGGCGAGATAGCCCTTGCCTGCGAAATACTTCTCGAACGTCAGGTCGAGCGCATTGGCACGCCACGGCCGCAGGTCCGGGTTGCCCGAGGAACCGGTGACCACGGCGACGCCGTTCGTGAAGGTATAGCCGTATTCCAGCGAGGCGCGCATGTCGTCGAGGCGCGGGCGGATGATCTCGCGGGCCGCGGCGAAGCGGATCACGAAGTCGCTGGGGAAGCGCAGCGAGAGGTTCAGGCTCGGCAGGACGTCGAGATAGTCGGTGCTCGATTTGCGGGTGGCGTAGAGATAGCTCGGCGAGCCGTTGGGATTGAGGATCTGCTCGCCCGTGACCGGATCCAGGTTGGGCGCGGCACTGCCGCCGCTGGAGTTCTGGTCGGTCCAGATCGCCTGCACACCCAGGTTGCCGGTCAGTTCGGCGGCGCCGATCTGCGACCTGATATTGGCCTGGAGGTAGCCGGTCATCAGCTTTTCGCGGATGGCATAGCCCTTGGAAACCACATCGCCGGTCGGGTTGGGCACCAGGTTGTAGATGCCGTCACGAACCAGCGCGAGCGGATCGTAGCTGATCACGTTGCCGAGGCCGAGATACTTGAGGTTGGTGGTGCCCAGGCGGTACTGCTCTGGCACCGCGACACTCACCGTGCCGTCGGTATTGGCGGCAAGACCCAGGAAATACTCCTCGGGCACGAGTGTCTTGGCATGGCTGGTATAGTTCATGCCGGCCTGGATCGAACTGAAGAAGGAGGATTCCAGCTCCCTCTTCACTTCGGTGCGGAACTGCCAGAGTTCGTCCTTGATCTTGCGGTCGTTGTAGTAGCCGTCCTGGCCGCCGTAGATCGCGGCCCCGTCCGTGCCGACTTGCGTGCCGCCCCAGCCTTGCGGGCTGGTGAGCAGGATCTGGTTCCAGTCACCGTAGTCGATGCCGTGGCTGAAGGTCGTTCCCTTGGCGGCGCTGGTGAAACCGATCGTGTCGGTCGCGCCGGTGCCGAGGCGGCCGGTGCCCGAATAGCTCTCGACGGTCAGTTCGTTGCGGTCGGTCTTGGAATAGCTGGCGTCGAACATCGCGCTCCAGCCGTCGTCGCCCTTCCATTCGTTGTTCCAGCCGAACGAGTAGAGCTTGGCGTGGCGCTGGAAGGCATCGTTGCGCAGGATGCCCTTCACGTTGGAGAAGCTGCCGTCGGTGATCAGCCCGTCCTCGACGGTATAGCCCGGATTGAGCGTGGCAGAGGACGAGTAGAGCGGCAGTTCGATGCCGCGCTTGATCTGGTCGTCCTTGAAGTCGGAATAGAAGGCGTCGATCGTCGAGGTGAAGTTCGGGCTCGGGCGCCATTGTAGCGTGCCGTTGAGGCCGAGGCGCTTCAGCTTGCTCGAGGTATTGTACGATTTCGAGCCGCCGATGACCTTGTTCCCGTCCGGCGCGGTTTCATAGCCCCAGGCGTTGAACTCCTGAACCTGATAGGGTTCGTCGGTATAGCTGGCGCCCAGCGCAATGCCGAGGGTGTCGTTGGCGAACTGGTCCACGTACATGCCGTTGACGCGGTAGCCCTTGTCGTCGGACCCTTTGTTCAGCTTGCCGAGGTCTGCGTAGACGCCGCGTGCGCCCACGGTGATGATACGCTTGCCGGCATCGAGCGGACGGATCGTGCGCATGTCGACCGTGCCCGACAGACCCTGGCCGACCAGGCTGGCCATCGGCGTCTTGTAGACGTTGACCGCATTGATCACCTCGGAGGGATACTGGTCGTACTCGACCGCGCGGTTGTCACCGGTCGAGGTCTGCTCGCGGCCGTTCAGCAGCGTGGTCGAGAAGTCCGGCGCGAAGCCGCGGATCGAAATCGCGTTCGAGCGGCCGTTGACGCGCTGCGAGGTCAGGCCCGGCAGGCGGGCGATGGATTCGGCGATCGAGGCGTCGGGCAGTTTGCCAATGTCCTCGGCCGAAACCGATTCGACGATCACTTCGGCGCGCTTCTTGTTGTTGACCGCCGATTCCAGGCTGGCCCGGAAGCCGGTAACGATGATCGCGGGGCCGTCTGCCTGATCGCCCGAAGCCGCCGCGTCCTGCGCGAAGGCCTGCGCCGGAAGCAAGGTCGCGGCTCCGGCAGCGAGAGAGGCGACGAGAGCCAGCGAGGACGAATTCCTCAGGCGCGAAAATTCCTTGTGAAGCGACATCCCGTCCTCCTCCAGTGGTTGCCGTCCGTCCCTGGATGCTCTGGGGACGAACGTGGAAGGTCCGACGTTTTTTGCGCCGCGACTCTCCCGCTCCACTCTCGCTTAGGGCGCGACAGGTGAATGCATAATATGGCATACGTATACGCAAGTGCCGCGAGGCCACGTTGCGTTGCAGGATTGCAACGTTGCTCGCATGGCTCCAAACCGCAAAAATACAGAGTTTTACGAGGATAATCGGGAAGCCGAAAGCATGGGACGCAAACCGAGCAACAGGCCGACCAGTTTCGACATCGCCTATCGGGCAGGCGTGTCGCAGCCCACCGTCAGCCGTGCCCTCAGAGGCAGCAAGTCCGTCAGCGCCGCCACGCGCGCCCGGATCGAGGAAATCGCACGGGAGCTGAACTATTCGGTCGACAAGAACGCTTCGTCGCTGCGTTCCCAGCGCTCGAACACCATCGCCCTGCTGTTCTTCGAGGAGCAGACGCCCGACGATTCGAAGATCAATCCCTTCTTCCTGGCCATGCTCGGATCGATCACCCGGCAATGCGCCAATCGTGGGCTGGACCTGCTGATCTCGTTCCAGAAGATGGAGGACGACTGGCACGTCCGCTATCAGGACAGCCACCGTGCCGACGGGCTGATCCTGCTCGGCTACGGAGACTATACGCTCTACGAAAGCCGGCTGACGCAGCTGGTGGGGCAGGGGACCCAGTTCGTGCGCTGGGGGTCGGTAAACGAGGACAATATCGGCGCGACCGTGGGGTCCGACAATTTCGGCGCGGGGCGGCTGGCGGGCGAGCACTTGATCGGGTTGGGGCGGCGGAAAATCGCTTTTCTCGGGCAGGCGGACGAGCACTATCCCGAATTCGCGGAGCGCTATCACGGGCTTTGCGCGGCCATGGCGGAGGCCGGATTGGACTGCGATCCCGCGCTACGCCGCGATACCATCAGCCACGAGGATCTTGGCTACGCGGCGATGCGCGATCTGATCGAGAGCGATCTGGCGTTCGATGCGGTCTTTGCCGCCAGCGATCTTATCGCTATCGGCGCCATGCGTGCGCTCGTCGCGGCGGGACGTGCGATTCCGGGCGATGTGGCGGTCATGGGTTTCGACGATCTGCCCGCCGCCAGCATGACCAATCCGCCGCTGACCACTGTCATGCAGGATCTGAAAGGCGCAGGTGAGCGGCTGGTCGAAACCCTTGTGGCGCTGATCGAGGACCGCCCGCTTCCAGATGCCACGCTGGGCGCGCGGCTTGTGGCCCGTCGCAGTACCCTGGGCTAGCTGCGTATTCGTATGCATATTGCCGCGCTCGGGGTGCCGTGCAAGGGAACCGGTAAGCGATCCGGCATGCGACCGGCGCTTTCATGGGAAGGGACGCGATGAAGGAAGCCGCAGTGCTGGAAAAGCCCCGGCAGGGATGGGCCGGGCTCTGGAACATCAGCTTCGGTTTCTTCGGCATCCAGATCGGTTTCGCCCTTCAGAACGCCAACATGAGCCGGGTCTTCCAGTCGCTCGGCTCCTCGATTGACGATCTTCCCGCGCTCTGGATCGCCGCGCCCTTGACGGGCCTGCTGGTACAGCCCGTCGTCGGTCACTTGTCTGACCGCACGTGGCTGGGCCGTCTGGGGCGCAGGCGGCCCTACTTTCTGGCTGGAGCCGTGCTCGCGGCGAGCGCTCTGCTGGCCATGCCCCAGAGCGGCGAATTGCTGATGGCGGCGATGCTGCTGTGGATGCTCGATGCCAGCCTGAACATCTCGATGGAGCCGTTCCGCGCTTTCGTGGGAGACATGCTGCGCAAGGACCAGCATACGGCGGGCTATGCGGTGCAGACCGCCTTCATCGGCGTGGGCGCCGTGGTGGGTTCGCTGTTCCCCTATGTGCTGGATCATCTAGGCGTGAGCAATGTCGCGCCGCCGGGCGGCATTCCCGACACGGTGCGGCTCAGCTTCTGGGCGGGCGGCGCCGCCCTGCTGGCGGCCGTGCTCTGGACCGTGATGACGACACGCGAATATTCGCCAGAAGAGCAGGCCGCGTTCGACGAAGCGGCGGCGGAACAGGCTGTCGGGGGCGAAAACCTCGCCGCGCGCAGCATGGTTTCGGGGCTTCCCTGGATCGTCGCGGGCCTGCTGGTGGCGCTGGGCGTTTATGTGTGGAAGCTCGAAAAGGAGGTCTATCTGCTTGGCGGCCTGCTGGCGGGATATGGACTGGCCGTGCTCGGTGCGATCCGGCTTGCGCGGGCCGGTCGGGGCACTTCGATGCTGGCGGGGATCGTCGGCGATTTCTCGGGCATGCCGCCGATCATGAAGCGGCTGGCCTTCGTCCAGTTCTTCAGCTGGTCGGCGCTGTTCATCATGTGGATCAACACCACGCCGGTCGTCGCGCAGTATCACTTCGGTTCTGCCGATCCGGCGAGCGCCGCCTATCAGGCGGCTGCCAACTGGGTGGGCGTGCTGTTTTCGGTCTACAACGGCGTTGCGGCGATCGCGGCGCTGGTGGTGCTGCCGTGGCTGGCGGCGCGGCTCGGCAAGGCGAGAACCCATGCGGCTTGCCTCGTGCTGGGCGCGGCCGGTTTCGCGGGCTTCATGGTGCTGCGCGACCCCGACATGCTGACGGTTTGCGAGATCGGCATCGGGATCGCTTGGGCCTCGATCCTGGCGATGCCCTACGCCATTCTGGCCAGCAGCCTGCCGCAGGCCAAACTCGGCGTGTTCATGGGGCTTTTCAACGTCTTCGTGGTTCTGCCACAGCTACTGGTGGCAACCGTCATGGGATCGATCATGAAGGCCTTCTTCCCCGGCGAGCCGATCTGGACGATGGGCTTCGCGGCAGCGACGCTGCTGGTGGCAGCCTTCGCGTCGCTGCGGATCGGGAAAGATATCTAGAAATGACCTGTGCAGTAAGCGAGCAGCAGAATGATGGGAATGGGAACGCCTATCAGCCAGAGTAGACCCGAGCGCATGGTTTTTTCCTTTCGCCTGTAGTCGAGGACAAACCCTGGCGCGGCACGCGGTTCCACGGCCACTGCGATCCGGCATCTTGTGAGACTGTCACAATCCGATAAGAAACCACTCCGGTTCGCACCAAAACCAGAGGAATTTCAATGCGGCTTCCTGCCTTCCTGGCCTTTGCTTCCCTGATCGCCCTGTCTCAGCCGGTTCTTGCGCAAAAGGACGATGCGCCTGACGCCGGCAGGCAGCATGCCGAAAAGACGGCCGATGCCGTTGCCGCCAACTGGGCGAGCGCGCCGGTCGAGGAAGTGACCCGGACCAGCAAGGGCACGGCGCGGGTGGACGGCAAGTCGATCGGCTATACCGCCACGGCAGGTACGCTGACGATCCGTGATGCGCAGGGCAAGCCGACCGCGAGCATGTTCTACACCGCCTATACGGCGCCCGGAAAGCACCGCCCGGTGACGTTCTTCTACAACGGCGGTCCCGGCTCTGCGAGCCTCTGGCTGCGCATGGGCAGCTTCGCGCCGGATCATGTGCGTACCGGCAATCCAGAGGCGGTGCGTCCGGCCCCCTACGATGTCGGCCCCAACCCGGACAGCCTGATCGGCAGCACCGACATGGTGTTCCTCGATGCGGTGGGCGCGGGCTATTCGCGGCCGCTGGGCGATGCCAAGGGCGCCGAATTCTATGGTGTCGATCAGGACGTGGATGCCTTTGCAAAGGCCATCATGCGCTATGTCACCAAGAACGCGCGCTGGGGCGATCCCAAGTACATCTTCGGCGAAAGCTATGGCACGACGCGCTCGGGCGCGCTGGCCTATCAGTTGGAGGATCGCGGCATGGCGCTGAACGGCGTGATCCTGCTTTCCTCGATCATGAACTACGGAATCCGCCAGTCCGGCTTCGACACGATCCACATCGGCTATCTGCCGACTTACGCCGCCGTCGCCTGGTATCACAATCGCGTTGCCGACCGCCCGGCGACGGTGGACGAATTCGTCGAGCAGGCCCGCCAGTTCGCCAACGGGGAATATGCCGCCGCGCTGGCCAAGGGGCAGGATATCACGCCGGCCGAGGAAGACGCGGTGGCGCAGAAGCTCAGCCGTTTTACCGGGCTTTCGGTGGACTACGTCAAGCAGGCCAATTTGCGCATCGATCTCGGCCGTTTCCGCAAGGAACTGCTGCGCGGCGGGCGTGAGACGGTCGGCCGCTTCGACGGTCGCTACAAGGGACTGGATGCGGACGCGGCAGGCGAAAGCCCCGAGTACGATCCCTCCGACACGGCGATCAGCGGTCTCTACGTCGGCAGCTTCCTCGACCAGCTCACGACCAGGCTGGGCTACCAGACCGACCTCGATTACCGCCTGAGCGCGCGCGAAGGCGGCGATTTCGACTGGGACTGGAGCCACCGCCCGCCGAACGGCCGCCCGCAGAATGTCGCCGACGTCACGGCCGACCTTGGGACGGCGATGCGGATCAACCCGCATCTGCGCGTGCTGTCGCTCAACGGCTATTACGACATGGCGACGCCGTTCTTCTCCACCGAGCGCGACCTGAAGCACATGATGCTGGAGCCGGGTTTGCGGCAGAACCTGCAGTTCCGCTACTATCCGGCGGGGCACATGGTCTATCTCAACCCCGAGGCGCTCCACCAGATGCGCGTCGACATGCAGCGCTTCCTTGCCGAGGACGCGCGCTGATTGAAAAGGGGCGGTGGTCTGGCCGCCGCCCCGTTCAACCCAGGCCGGGCACCGGCTGCTCGGCTGCCTCCGTCTGCATCGGGCCGCGCATGCCGAGGCGCTGCGCGACGATGGTGGGCACGAGCGCCTGCCCGGCGACGTTCACCGCCGTGCGGCCCATGTCGAGGATCGGGTCGATCGCCAGCAGTAGCCCCACGCCCTCCAGCGGCAGGCGCAGGGTGGACAGTGTCAGGGTCAGCATCACCACTGCACCGGTCAGGCCCGCCGTGGCGGCCGAGCCGATCACCGAGACGAAGACGATCAGCGCATAGTCGGAAAGCTGAAGCGGCACGCCGTAGAACTGCGCCACGAAGATGGCCGAGATCGCGGGATAGATCGCGGCGCAGCCGTCCATCTTGGTGGTCGAGCCGAGCGGCACGGCGAAGGCGGCGTAAGAGCGCGGCACGCCGAGGCGCTCGGTCACTTCCTCGGTCACCGGCATGGTGCCCACCGAGGAGCGCGAGAGGAAGCCGATCTGGATCGCTGGCCAGGCGACCGAGAAGAAGCGCAGCGGATTGATGCCGTGGATCAGCAGCAGGATCGGATAGACCGCCAGCAATACGATCGCGAGGCCGATATAGACTGCGCCCGCGAAAGCGCCCAGCGCGGAAAGGGCGTCCCAGCCGTAGCTGATGACGGCATTGGCGATCAGCGCGGCGGAGCCCAGCGGGGTCAGCGCGATCAGCCAGCGCAGCATCTGGCGCAGCACGAGGTTGGCCGAGGTCATGAACGTCAGGAACGGCTCGGCCTTGGTGCCGATGCGCACGGCGGCTGCGCCCACGGCGACGGCGGCGATGATGATCTGGAGAACGTTGAAGGAAACAGAAGTGGCGGGGCCGTCCGCCTCCAGGGTGGTGGAGGCGGTGATGCCCAGGTAGTTGGCCGGGACCAGACCCTTGAGGAAGTCCAGCCAGCCGCCAACGGCCTTGGGCGCCTGCGCTGCGGCCGCATCGACGCTGGCGTGGAGGCCGGGCTGGATGGTGAGGCCCAGGGCGATGCCGATCAGCACCGCGATCAGTGCGGTGATGGCGAACCAGAGCAGTGTCTGCACTACCAGCTTCACCGCATTGTCCAGCCCGCGCAGGGCAGCGACCGAAGCGATGATCGCCGTGAAGACCAGCGGCGGCACCAGCGTGCGCAGAAGCTGGACGAAGATCTGGGCCACGGTGTGGAAGGTCTCGGTCGCGCCGACGGAAAATGCGCTGTCCGGCCCGATCTGCCTGACCACCAGTCCCGCGACGAGGCCGATGACCATGCCGAGCATGACCTGCGTTCCAAAACCGGGAAGCCACGACCGACCGGCGCGCGGGTTATTCGACATTCCTATACCTTCACATCCTGGCCATGCGGCCCGGCCGAACCTTCAATTTCGTCGCTTGAGGGCCGTCATGCAAGGGGTGGACGGTATCCTGTGCCCATGAACCTGACGCGAAAAGCGGCTTGCTCTGGGATTAAACGGGTGCGTCATATTGTCAACTTAATTGATAGACAATACGACGCACCTCATCGCCGCCATGCCGATTGCGCGGTCCCATAACAAAAAGATAGTCTTCCATGCCTTCATGGTTTGGAATACTATAGCAATAACAAAGCAATAAACGATTGCCCGTGCGCAATTCAAATTGGTCGAGGGTGTGGCGAAAAGCCTATGCGCGACGCTTCCGTCTGTGCGGTTCAGGACCAGCCCGGAATACGGGTAAGGCATTGATTGTGCGTATGTTCCGCTTCGTATCGCTCGAAGCGGGCATGGCCGTGCCTTTTGCTTTTTCCGTGCCGCACAGATCCGAATCCGTTTCGAACGAAAGCTAGCAAGGAGGTGCCGCATGCGGGGCACGACGAACGATAGTGGTCTGCTGACCAGGGCATGGCTACTCCTGCTGGGAGTAGTGGTGCTGGGCGCGGGGCTCTTCTTCACGATCGGGGGCGTCAAGCTCGTCAGCCTGGGAGGGAGTTTCTACTTCGTCCTGGCCGGGATCGCGCTGCTGGTCTCCGGCTTCCTGATCGCGCGCCGCCGTCCGGCAGGTGCGCTGCTGTTCGGTGCGACGTTCCTGCTGACGGTGCTCTGGGCCTTGTGGGAAGCGGGCTTCTCGTTCTGGCCGCTGATCTCCCGGCTTCTGGCCATGGGCGTGGGCGCCACCGTCATCGCGCTCTCCTATCCGCTGCTGCTCCGGGCTTCGGGGCGAGCGCCTTCCTGGAAGCCCTCGATTGCCGTCGCCGCCGTCGTCGGCCTGGCTTCCGCTGCCGGTTTCGCGGGGATGTTCGTACCCCATGCAACGGTGGCCTTTTCCGGTGTGGAAGGCGCATTGGTTCCGGTCGATCCCGCTCATGAGCAGAAGAATTGGGAAGCTTACGGCAATACCGGCGGCGGCAGCCGCTTCGTGGCGCTGGACCAGATCACGCGTGACAATGTGAAGAACCTCCAGGTCGCCTGGACCTATCGCACCGGCGACGTCGCGATCAGCGACGGCAACGGCGCCGAGGATCAGAACACCCCGCTTCAGATCGGCGACACCGTCTATATCTGCACGCCGCACAACAATGTCATCGCGCTGGATGCCGATAGCGGCCGCGAGAAGTGGAAGGCGCGGATCGATGCGCGGGCTTCGGTGTGGAACCGCTGCCGCGGCCTTGCCTATTTCGATGCGACGCGCCCGCTCCAGCAGCCCGGCATGCCCGGCGCCACGCCGGTCACCGCCGTTACCGTGCCCGAAGGCGCACCGTGTCAGCGCCGCATCCTGATGAACACCATCAATGCCGAACTGATCGCGCTCGATGCCGATACCGGCAAGTTTTGCCCCGACTTTGGCAACGGCGGCCGCGTGGACCTGAAGGCCGGTCTCGGCAATGCGCCCGACCCGCAGTACCAGCTCACCTCCGCGCCGACGATGGCCGGGACCACCGTGGTCGTCGGCGGGCGCGTGGCGGACAATGTCCAGGTGGACATGCCCGGCGGCGTGATGCGCGGCTTCGACGTAGTCACCGGCAAGCTGCGCTGGGCTTTCGATCCCGGCAATCCGGCAATCACAGGTATGCCCGCGCCGGGCCAGACTTATACGCGCTCCACGCCCAACGTCTGGGCGGCGATGTCCTACGATCCGGCCTCCAACACCGTGTTCATGCCGGTGGGCAGTTCCTCGGTGGATCTCTACGGTGTCCCCCGCAGCGCGCTGGATCACAAGTATGGCGCCTCGATGCTGGCGCTCGACGCGACGACGGGCCGTGAAAAGTGGCACTTCCAGACCGTCCACAACGACCTGTGGGATTTCGACCTGCCGATGCAGCCGACTTTCCTCGATTTCGCGGCGAAGGACGGCAGGACGGTGCCCGCGCTCGTCTTCGGCACCAAGGCCGGGCAGCTCTATGTGCTGGACCGCGCGACCGGCAGGCCGCTTACGGAAGTGGCCAATGTCGGCGTCAAACCCGCCAATATTCCGAACGAGCCTTATGCGCGCACGCAGCCGCGATCGGTGGGCATGCCGCAGATCGGCGTCGGCCCGTTGACCGAGGCGGACATGTGGGGCGCCACGCCGTTCGACCAGCTGATGTGCCGCATCGCTTTCAAGGGCATGCGCTACGAAGGGCTCTATACCGCGCCCGGCACCGACAAGTCGCTGAGCTTCCCCGGCTCGCTGGGCGGGATGAACTGGGGCGGCCTTTCGATCGATCCGACCAGCGGAACGATCTTCGCCAACGACATGCGCCTCGGCCTTTGGGTGAAGATGGTCGCGCAGACGAAGGAGCAGGCCGGCAAAGCCGGTGCCGCGGGCGAGGCGATCAATACCGGCATGGGCAGCGTTCCCCTGAAAGGCACGCCCTATTCGGTGGTGAAGGACCGCTTCCTTTCCGCGCTGGGCGTGCCCTGCCAGGCGCCGCCTTTCGGCACGCTGACCGCGATCGACATGAAGACCCGCAAGATCAAGTGGCAGGTCCCGGTCGGCACGGTGCGCGATACCGGCCCGATGGGTGTGAAGATGGGCCTGCCGATCCCGATCGGTCTGCCGACCCTGGGCGGAACGCTGGCGACGCAGGGCGGCCTCGTCTTCATCGCGGGCACCCAGGACTATTACTTGCGCGCCTTCGACTCGGGGAACGGCAAGGAAGTCTGGAAGGCCCGCCTGCCGGTCGGCAGCCAGGGCGGCCCGATGAGCTACAAGTCGCCGAAGACCGGCAAGCAATACGTCGTGATCACCGCAGGCGGCGCGCGGCAGTCGCCCGACCGCGGGGACTACGTGATCGCTTACAAGCTGCCGTAACGGCTGGGAGGGCGGCCTGGTCCGCCCTCCATTTCCATCCGACATAGAACAGCCCGCGTCAGGTGACGGCGGGGAGGAGGGGGCCTTGGCCCGACAGATCCAGACTATCGCCCGAATGGCGGCCACGTTGGTAACTTGCGCGTCGTTTGCTGCGACGGGGGCTCATGCTGAAACAGCGCCTGAGACAAAGGCTGAGACCGGGGCTGAGACCGAGGCTGAAACAGGGGCTGCGGGGCAAGTCGTCGCCCCGCCCGTCACGCCTGCGCCTTCCACCGAACGCGAAACGCTGACCGGAGACTGGGGAGGCCTGCGCAGCGACCTCAAGAAAGCCGGTGTGACTTTCCGGGGCGACTATGTTTCGGAGACTTTCTCCGCCGTGGATGGCGGCCAGCGGCGCGGCACCACTTACGTCCAGCAGGTGCGCCTCGGCGCCGATTTCGACATGGAGCGTCTGGCCGGTTGGCAGGGCGGGATCGTCCATGTGACGTTCAACGATCGGCGCGGCGTGGGCCTGTCCTCGGACTTCGTCGGCAATCGCCTGCCGATCCAGGAAGCGGCGGGCGGCTACTATGCGCGCCTGACCGAGGCCAGTGTCGAGCAGAACCTGATGGGCGGCAGGCTGAACCTGCGGCTCGGATACTTCGCCATGGGCAATGACCTTGGCGGCATGGCGATCGGCTGCAACTTCGTGAATGCGGCGTTCTGCGCCCATCCGCTCTCGATGTCTGGCGACAGCGGGTGGTACAACTATCCCAATGCCCGCTGGGGCGCGGCGGTGCGTTACAAGCTGCGGCCCGATCTCGTCCTGCGCAGCGGCGTCTATCAGGTGAACCCGCGTCTCAATGACGAGGACAATGCCTGGGATCCTTTCGCGGGCGGGACCACCGGCGTCGTGCTGCCGCTGGAGCTGGAGTACGATCCGGGTACGCGCCCGGGCAGCCGGGCGCTTCCCGGTCATTACAAGCTGGGCGCCTATTACGACACCTCGCGCGTGGACCGGTTGGGCGGCGGGGGCACCGTGAAAGGGCGCTACGGCCTCTATATCCTGGCGGACCAGATGATCGTCCGGGAGGGCAGCGGCAACCGCGGCTTGTCGATATTCGGGCAGTTCACCGCCAATCCGCAGATCTCGGCGCAGATCACCCGCTGGTATGCGGGCGGGCTGGTCAAGACCGGTACGTTCAAGGGCCGGGATGCCGATACCATCGGGCTGGGGTTCACCCATGCCGTGGTCGATCCGCGCCTGCGCCGCGTCCATGTCGATACCGCGCCGGTTCCGGGGAGCTATGCCTCGCTGCCCGCAGGGGAAACCGCGATCGAACTGAGCTACGGTTTCCAGGCGAACCGCTGGCTGGTGGTGCGGCCGGACGTGCAGTACATCATCGATCCCGGCGCTTTCAGCTTCCGTTCGACGCCGAATGCCCTGGCACTCGGGCTGCAAGTGCGCATGCAATTCTGATCGGAAAATCGCGGACCGCATCGACCCCTCCGATTTTTCAGGATCTGCGGTCCGCGAAAGGAAAGGAAGTGGTTACTGGCGCAGGCTGTCCGGCACGACGCCGCCGTTCTGGGCAAGGCTGTCCATGACCGCCCTGTGGAGGGCGATGTTCTGCTCGGCCGAACCATCCGCCCCGGCATGGACGTTCAGTTCGCCCGCCAGTTCCTTGCGTGCGGCAAGGCTGGAATCGAGGTCGAGCAGCTTGAGCAGGTCGACGATCGAACTGCGGTAGTTTCCGCCGTTGTCCGGTTTCATCGAGGCCATTTCCGCCAGCACCGCGCCGACGTCCACCTGCACGGCGGGTTCGGGCGCAGGCGTGGGGGCGGGTGCTGCCGGTGCCGGAGCGGCGGCCGGAGCAGGCGCGGGGGCCGAAGTGGCGGCCGGCGTGGCGGCCTTGGCTTTGCCGTGATGGAAGATCTTGTCGTAGATATTGCCGAGAATTCCCATTGTCGTGCTCCTGCCGTGGACCGGAACGGTCAGTGCGGGAACGCCTGCGGGCGCCGATGGTTCACGATGAGGATGTAGTCTGGAAGAGGAATTCACCATGAAGCATCGGATAGTTCTGGCCGTGTCGATCGCCGCACTCGCAGTGGCGGGCTGCAAGAAGGAAGCGCCTGCCCCCAGCGACGTCGCTACGGCGCCGGCTACCGGCGTTGTTCCCGGCGCGATCCCGGGCGCGGATGTGCCGATGGGCACGGCCACGCAGACCCCGGCACAGGCCTTTGCCAATGCCGCCGCCGCCAGCGATGCCTTCGAGATCGAGGCATCCAAGCTGGCGATCGCCCAGGGGCAATCGGCGGGCGTGAAGCGTTTTGCCGAAAAGATGGTCGATGCGCACACCCAGTCCACGGCGAAGCTGAAGGGCGTGACCGACAAGCTGGCCCCGGCGATCACGCCCGACGCCGGACTTTCCGAGGCACAGCAGCAGACGATCGATTCGCTCAAGACGCTGAAGGGTGCGGACTTCGACAAGGCCTATGCCAAGGCCCAGGTCGACGGACACGAGGCGACCCTGGCCAAGCTCAAGGACTATGCCGCAAGCGGCGATTCCGCGCCGCTCCAGGCATTTGCGAAGGAACTGATCCCCACCGTAACGGCCCATCTCAACATGGCCAAGTCTCTGTAATCGAGTAATAAGATCGGGAAAGCGCAGGCCGTGCTCAATGCTGGAACGGCCTGCGCTTCAGATCGCCCTGAGCAGGCGCGTTCTGTCCCGCTTCGGGACGTATCCGGGTTTCCCCGCGTTCATCAGATTTGTCTGCTGCCCACGCAGCGGTTCTGCTAGAGTCACGGCGTGACAACAGCGATTCCCCACGACTTCCGCATTGGCGTCGATGCCGCAGACATCGATTTCATGGGCCATGTGAACAACGCCAGCTACCTTAAATGGGTGCAGGACGCGGTTCTCGACCATTGGCGCGCGATCGCGCCGACGGAAGTGGTGGGCCAGCATCTCTGGGTCGCCCTCAAGCACGAGATTACCTACCGCAAGCCCACTTTCCTGGGCGACGACGTGATCGCCACGGTGCTTCTGGAAAAGGTCCAGGGCGCGCGGGCGTTCTACGAAACGGTCATCAGGCGCGGTGAGGAAGTGCTCGCCGAAGTCAAATCCAGCTGGTGCTGCCTCGATGCGGCGACGATGAAACCCGCCCGCCTGGCGCGCGATGTCATCGACCACTTCTTCGGAAGCGAAAGCTGATCGGGAAGGGCGTGTCGTCACCTGCTCGTACCAGCTATCGCGCCTGATTTAAGCCGCGCGAAGCAGCCGCAAGCCCTCGGCGCCTCTTGGGCCATCTGTTCACTCGTGGTATCAAGCACGCCATGTTTCTTGTCGCTATCCTGCTTTCGGCTGCGATGCCTGCGGTTTCCTCTTCCATAAAGGCCCATTCCGACCGGCCTATCGGTGAAGTGGCGGCCTGCGTGGAAACCGAGTTCGATGACGTGGGCGTCAGCGAGAACCTGTCCTTCGAGTTCGGACGGAAAGTGGATTTCCGCATCGCCAAGGAAACCGATACGCCGACCAGCCCGGTGATGTCGTTCGAGGCGCGTCATGACGGCACGCTCGTGCTCTACGGCTTCGGCGACTGGAAGGACGCCGTCGAGCCGATGTGGAAGAACCTCGCGCGCGAATGTTTCCCGGAAGTCCAGGGCGCTGTGACCCGGCCGAAATCCTGAAACGGACCGATCTTATTCGGCAGCCTCGGCCAGATTCTGCGACGGTGGCCGCTTCAGTTCCTCCGCTGCGAAATCGTCTACCGCGATGACGTCCGCGACTGCCTCGTCCGCTTCGTGCAGGCTTTGCAGTTCCTCTGCGGTGATAAGCCCCTCTGCCAGCGCCCGATCCCAGTCCCGCACGCGCGCCTTGCGCAGGCGGTCGTGGACCGGCTGCGTGGCCACGGTCTGCCGGAAGGCATCGGTAAGGCGGCCGACCGCTTCGTCCGCGCCGCCGATATAGACGTTTTCCACCAGCCGGTCTCGGGCGGGGCAGGGCTCCATCAGGATTTCGGCACAGCGGCGGATCGTGCGGTCCGAGGGGCCGTTGCGGCGGCGGCCGAAGGGCTGGATGAACAGGCGCAGCATCCAGCCGACCGGCCTTGCGGGGAAGTTGGCGATGATCCCGGCGAAGCGCTGCTCGATTGTGGCGAACCCGCTTTCCATGCACCAGGCGAGCAGGGGCAGATCCGCTTCCTGCCGCCCTTCGTCCTCCCAGCGCTTGAGCGCGCCGGACAGGAGGTAGAGTTCGGAAAGCACGTCGCCGAGCCGGGCCGAGAGCAGTTCGCGCCGCTTGAGTTCGCCCCCCAGCGTCAGGAAGGAAATGTCCGAAGCGAAGGCGAATGCGGCGGCATAGCGGCTCATCTGGCGATAATAGCGCGTCGCCTTGCCCGCCTTCGGTGCAGGCGCGAAGAGCCCGCCGCTCCAGTTGCGTACGAAAGCGCGGATCGCGGTCTTGAGTGCATGGCCCACATGCTTCCAGAGCACCTGGTCGAAATTGGCCAGCGCGCGGCCCCGATCGGCATCGCCCACGGCTCGGATTTCGTCGAGGAGATAGGGGTGCGATCGGATCGCGCCTTGCCCGAAGACCATGAGGCTGCGCGTCAGGATATTCGCGCCCTCCACGGTGATGCCCACCGGAATGGCGCGGTATTGGCTGCCGAGGTAGTTGCGCGGCCCTTCGATCACGGCCTTGCCGCCGTGGACGTCCATGGCGTCGTTGATCACCACGCGCATGCGTTCGGTGGCGTGGAGCTTGAGGATTGAGGAGATGACGGCGGGGTGGTTGCCCTGGTCCAGCCCGGCGCAGGTCAGCCGCCGCGCGCCGTCCAGCAGATAGGCATTGGCGGCAATGCGGGCGAGGCGTTCCTGGATTCCTTCGAACTTGCCGATCGGCAGATTGAACTGGGAGCGCACCCGGGCATAGGCCCCGGTGGTATGGGCCGCGAAGGCGCCCGCCGCCGCCGAGAGCGAGGGCAGCGAAATCCCTCGACCCGCCGCCAGCGCGCTCATCAGCATCTTCCAGCCTTGGCCGACCCGTTCGGGTCCGCCGATCACGTTTTCCAGCGGAATGAAGACGTCGCGCCCTTCGTTCGGGCCGTTCTGGAACGTCTGCATAGAGGGAATGTGGCGGCGACCGATGGTGACGCCGGGCAGGTCCGTGGGCACGAGCGCCACGGTGATGCCGATCTCTTCCTCCTGCCCCAGCAGGTGGTCCGGGTCGCGCAGCTTGAAGGCTAGTCCCAGGATCGTCGCCACCGGCCCCAGCGTGATGTAACGCTTGTGCCAGTTGAGGCGGATGCCCAGCACGTCCTCTCCATTCCACTCGCCCCGGCAGACCACGCCCTCGTCGGTCATGGCGGCGGCATCGGAGCCTGCTTCCGGGCTGGTGAGGCCGAAGGCGGGAAGTTCGCGCCCGTCGGCCAGGCGCGGCAGCCAGTATTCCTGCTGGGCGGACGTGCCGAAGCGCAGGATCAGTTCGCCGGGACCCAGCGAATTGGGCACCATGGCCGTCACCGCCCCCGAGACCGAGCGGGTGGCGATCTTGCGGACGATTTCGCTATGGGCGAAGTTCGAAAAGCCCAGGCCGCCGTGCTTGCGCGGAATGATGATGCCGAAGAACTTCTCGCGCTTCAGGAAGTCCCAGGCTTCCGGCGGCAGATCGTGGGTTTCCCAGGTCATGCGCCAATCGTCGATCATGCCGCAGAGCGTTTCGGTGGGGCCATCCAGGAAAGCCTGTTCCTCGTCCGTCAGGCTGGCGGGAGGCATGGCCAGCAGCTGTTCCCAATCGGGATTGCCGGTGAACAGCGCGGCGTCCCACCAGGTATTGCCCGCATCGATCGCTTCGTTTTCGGTGGCGGAGAGGGCCGGTAGCGCCGATTGCACGAGCGAAAGCACCGGACGGGTCAGCACCTCGCGGCGAACGGCGGTCAGGGGATTGGCGGTGTGGGACATCGAAAGGCTCCTTCTCCTGCCCGGCACAACGTATGTCCCGATGGAATGGCTCCCAGCTTTGTGGTTGGGCGCTGCCCCGCAAAGGCTGCTTGCCGGAAAGTCCGCAGCGCGCCATGGACCGGGAATGCGCGTGTTTCTGGACTTCGAGGCATCCTCGCTGGGTAAGCGGAGCTATCCGATCGAGGTGGCCTGGGTCTTCGAGGACGGCCGGGGTGAAAGCCACCTGATCCGACCCGCGCCCGGCTGGACCGACTGGGACGATGCCGCCGAGGCCATCCACCGCATCCCCCGCAGGCTGCTGGAGCGGGAGGGCGAGGCGCACGAGCAGGTCGCGGCAAGAATGGTCGAGCAGCTTTCCGGCCATGCCCTTCATGCCAGCGCGCCGTCATGGGACGCGAAGTGGCTCAATGCGCTGCTGCGGACTTGCGGCTATCCCAAGCACCATCTGCGCCTGCGCAAGACCGCGGACATGATCGTGGAGGACGTCGCTGATATCCTAGGGAACAAGGTTCCGCCGGCAGGGCGAAAGCAGGCAGCGGCAGCGGTGCTGGCCGAGGTCTGCGCGGCGGAAGCCGATCCGCCCGCCCATCGCGCCCTGCCGGATGCGCGCGCCGAGCTAGAGCGCTGGAAAGCGGCCTGTAGCGCTGCCGAGGCCTTGCGGGCGAGATCCGCCTGAGAGGCTGTTCGAAAATTCGCGAAACGCGAATTTTGCGGCACCAGCCCACGCCCCCACCCTACCACCCAACGGTATTATCCTGCGGGTGGTAGGGTGGGGGCGTGGGCTGGTGCCGCAAGAAAATGCCCGAATGGGCATTTTTCAAACGGGCTCTGAGGACGTGCAAGATTTGCCAAGTTCGCAGCCTTGGCTATCATCCGCCCATGTCGTCAGGTGAAATCGTCAGGAAGCAGTACGCAGGCAAGCGGTACGCAGGCAGGGAGCGGTGAGGGCCGGTTCGATTGCCGCTGTGCCGCCATTGGAACATGCGCCGCTGTCGAAGCGATCCATGGTGGTCGCCGCCTTTTCCACGATCGTCGAATGGTACGATTTCACGCTCTACCTCTATCTCGCCACCGTGCTGTCACGGGTGTTTTTCGGCGGCGGCGGAAATGCGCTTTCGATCACGCTTGGCGGCTTTGCGGTGGCCTACCTGATGCGGCCGCTGGGCGCGGCGGTTTTCGGACATGTCGGCGATCGCTATGGACGGCGGCGCATGATGCTGCTGTCGATGGCGCTGATGACGGCCGCCATGCTCGGCACCGCAGCCATGCCTACGCATGCCGCGATCGGTCCCGCAGCGGGCTGGCTGCTGCTGGCCCTGCGCTGCATCATGGCCTTCTCGGTGGGCGGCGAATATACCGGGGTGGTCGCCTACCTGATGGAAGGCGCGCGGCGCAATCGGCGCGGCCTGGTCACGTCTTCTGCCGCTGCCGCAAGCGAACTGGGCGGATTGCTGGCGGCGGGTGTCTCGGCGCTGGTGGTCAATGCACTGGCTCCGGTCGCGCTGGACGCATGGGGCTGGCGCATTCCCTTCCTGTTCGGTGCGGTGCTTGCCGGGGCCGTGTTGCTGGCGCGTGCCACTCTGGAGGAATCGCCGGAGTTCGAGCGGCAAGTGGCGGCGCGAAGCGTGCCCGAGCGGCCGCTGCGGCAGGTGCTCTCGCAGCACCGCGCGGCGATCGGGCGCGGTTTCGCGATCTCGGCGCTCGGCTCGATCACCTATTATGTCGGCATTACTTATGTCCCCGCGTTCGTCACGGGATCGGGCGTCATGGCGGAGAGCCAGGCCTTGTGGCTCTCCACGGCGGCGGCGGTCATGGTCATTTTCGTCACGCCGTTCGTTGGCGCCTTGTCCGACCGGATCGGACGGCGGCCGGTGCTGCTTTGCGTCGGCGTGCTGGCGGTGCTGGTGCCTGCGGCGTCCTTCGCGGCCATGGCCGAGGGTTCCTACGGAGCGGCGCTGGTCGGCGCGCTTCTGCTGGCCTCCCTGGGCGGCGCGGTGAGCGCGGTGGGCGCCGTGGCGACGGCCGAGCAGTTTCCCGGCGAGGGACGCCTGACCGGCCTCGCCCTCGGCGCGACGGCAGCAACGGCGGTGTTTGGCGGTCTTGCACCTTTCGTGGCGCAAGTGCTGGTCCAGACGACCGGCTGGCAGGCGGTTCCCGGGGTCATGATCGCGGTCGTCGGTCTTTGCGTCCTGCCGGTTTTCGCGCGTTTGCCGGAAACCCGGCCGAGCGTCTGAGCGACGGACTGCCTTCTCGGTGAGGCCAGTGTCAGATTTCGCAAAATGTGAAAACCGACTTTGCCAATTATCGATGGAAGCCCACCTTGAATCCCGCCATCTAGGTTGCCGCATCGCAGCAAAACGCCGAATCTTGTTTCGGCGGCGATAACGCTTTGCCAGTAACGAGGTATTCGATCCATGACGGCTTTGACTGAAACGCGCTATGTCTATCGCTTCGGCGGCGGCGTCGACGATGGCGGCAAGGGCGACAAGAACCTCCTGGGCGGCAAGGGCGCCAACCTCGATGGCATGGCCGCGATCGGCCTGCCGGTTCCCCCGGGCTTCACCATCACCACCGAGATGTGCACGCGCTACTATGATGACGGCGGCGTCTATCCCGAAAGCGTGAAGGCCGAAGTCGCGCAGGGCATCGCGCATATTCAGCAGGTGACCGGCAAGCAGTTCGGCAATACCGCTGACCCGCTGCTCGTCTCGGTCCGCTCGGGCGCGCGTATCTCGATGCCGGGCATGATGGACACCGTGCTCAACCTCGGCCTTAACGACGAGACGGTGGAAGGCCTCGCCCAGACTTCGGGCGACGAGCGTTTCGCCTGGGACAGCTACCGCCGTTTCATCCAGATGTATTCGGACGTCGTGCTCGAACTCGATCACGGCGCTTTCGAGGAAGCGCTGGACATCGCCAAGGAAGATCGTGGCTACGACCTCGATACCGAGATGACTGCGGCCGACTGGAAGGTTCTGGTTGCCGAGTACAAGGCGATCGTCGAGAAGCTCTGGAACAAGCCGTTCCCGCAGGACGTGAACGATCAGCTCTGGGGTGCGATCGGTGCCGTGTTCGGCTCCTGGCAGTCGGACCGCGCCAAGGTCTATCGCCGCCTGAACTCCATCCCCGGCGAATGGGGCACGGCCGTCAACGTGCAGGCCATGGTCTTCGGCAACATGGGCGAGACTTCGGCCACCGGCGTTGCCTTCACCCGTGACCCGGCCACCGGCGAGAACGCCTATTACGGCGAGTATCTCATCAACGCGCAGGGCGAAGACGTCGTCGCCGGCATCCGCACCCCGCAGTACCTGACCAAGGGCGCCCGCGAGCGCGCCGGGGCCAAGCCGCTGTCGATGGAAGAGGCGATGCCGGAGACATACGCGGAACTCGCGGGCGTGTTCGAGATCCTCGAAAAGCACTACCGCGACATGCAGGATATCGAGTTCACGGTGCAGCAGGGCAAGCTCTGGATGCTCCAGACCCGCTCTGGCAAGCGCACCGCCAAGGCGGCGCTGAAGATCGCCGTCGACATGGCGCGCGAAGGCCTGATCAGCGAGGAAGAGGCCGTCGCCCGCGTCGATCCCGCCGCGCTCGACCAGCTTCTGCACCCGACGCTCGATCCCAAGGCGCCGCGCGATGTGCTCACCAAGGGCCTGCCTGCCTCGCCGGGTGCGGCTTCGGGCGCGATCGTGCTCGATGCCGACACCGCCGAGAAGCTGGCCGAGCAGGGCAAGGCCGTCATCCTCGTTCGCGTCGAAACCAGCCCCGAGGACATCCACGGCATGCACGCGGCGCGCGGCATTCTCACGGCACGCGGCGGCATGACCAGCCACGCCGCCGTGGTGGCACGCGGCATGGGCCGTCCCTGCGTCTCCGGCGCGGGTAGCCTCCAGATCGACAACGTGGCGCGCACCATGCGCATCGACGGCCGCGTCCTGAAGGAAGGCGACACCGTCACCATCGACGGCGCCACCGGCGAAGTCATGGCGGGCGAAGTGGCCACCGTGCAGCCGGAACTCGCCGGTGACTTCGGCACGCTGATGGAATGGGCCGACAAGGTGCGCCGCCTCAAGGTCCGCGCCAATGCCGAAACCCCGCTGGACTGCCGCACCGCGCGCGAATTCGGCGCCGAGGGCGTGGGCCTGTGCCGCACCGAGCACATGTTCTTCGACGCTGCCCGCATCACAGCCGTGCGCGAGATGATCCTGGCCGAAGGCGAAGCCGAGCGCCGTGCCGCTCTGGCCAAGTTGCTCCCCGAACAGCGGGACGACTTCGCGGAGATCTTCACGGTCATGGCCGGCCTGCCGGTGACGATCCGCCTGCTCGATCCGCCGCTCCACGAGTTCCTGCCCCATGCCGAGGCGGAATTCGAGGAAGTGGCCCGCGCCGCCAATGTCAGCGTCGAGACGCTCAAGCGCCGTGCCGGTGAACTGCACGAGGTCAACCCGATGCTCGGTCATCGTGGTTGCCGCCTCGGCGTGACCTACCCGGAAATCTACGAGATGCAGGCCCGTGCGATCTTCGAGGCGGCGCTCATCGTCAAGGAAAGCACCGGAGAGGCGCCGATCCCGGAAGTGATGATCCCGCTGGTCGCCACTGCCAAGGAACTGGAGCTGATGAAGGCGATCGTCGATCGCGTCGCCGCCGAAGTCTTCAGCGAACGCGGCGCCACGGTGGACTATCTCGTGGGCACCATGATCGAACTGCCGCGTGCCGCACTCAAGGCAGGCGAGATCGCGCAGCTGGGCGAGTTCTTCTCGTTCGGCACCAACGACCTGACCCAGACCACCATCGGCATCAGCCGTGACGATGCGGGCAAGTTCCTGACGCAGTACGTGGACAAAGGCATCTTCGCCCGCGATCCCTTCGTCAGCCTCGATGTGGACGGCGTCGGCGAACTGATCGAACTCGCCGCCGAGCGCGGCCGCAAGACCCGCCCGGACATCAAGCTCGGCATCTGCGGCGAGCATGGCGGCGATCCGGCCTCGATCGCGTTCTGCGAGAAGATCGGCCTCGATTACGTCTCAGCCTCGCCCTACCGCGTGCCGATCGCGCGTCTGGCGGCGGCGCAGGCGGCCCTCGCCGGGAAGTAAAAGCTACAACCGCGTCGGGGAGGAGGAGCTACCTGACCAGGAATGCGGATCGCGCGCGAAAGCGTGCGGTCCGCATTTGCTTTAGGGCTGTTTTAAAGCCTCACACTCCGCTCATCCTGAGCTTGTCGAAGGATGGGAGGCGTGGCGTCACGCTTCATGAGGCTTCGACAAGCTTCGCCTGAGCGGGTGTGTAGGTCAGCGCCCTTCCGAGCGCTCCACCAGGAAATCGATCAGCAGCCGCGCCGGGCCGGAGAGGCTTGCGCCATTGGCGGTCAGCAGCATCTGGCGCTCGGCCCATGGCTCGTCGAGTTCGACCAGCTTGAGACCCATCGGCACGATGAAGTTCCTCGCCGCCTCGCTCGGCAGGACGCCGATGCCGAACCCGGCCTGGATCATGCGGCAGACCGCGTCGTAGCTGTCCACGGCAGCGCGCAGGCGGAAGGTCCAGCCCTGCTCTTCGGCAGCGCGCGCCAGCAGGCGGGTATTGGCGGTGTCGTAACCCATCTGCACGAATTCGTGCTCGGCAAGGTCCTGGAAACGCACCGAATGCGTGCCGAACAACAGATGGGGCGGTGCGACCACGGCAAGCCGGTCGCAGCGGTACTTCCAGGTGTCGAGGCCGACCGTGCCGGGCTCCTCCAGGATGACGCCCACTTGCGCTTCGCCCGCGCGCAGGCGTCCGACGATCTCGGAAGAATAGACTTCCTGGATGTTGAGCCGGATCTTGTCGTTGGCATGGCCGAAGGCGGCAAGATCGGCGGGCAGGAACTGGGTAATCGCGGCGGTGCAGGCCAGAATGCTGACGCTGCCCTTCAGGCCTTTGGCATAGTCCGAAAGGTCGGAAACCGCGAGGCCCACTTCACGCATGATCCGGTGGGAGTGGGCGAGCAGGGCGTCGCCCGCCGCGGTCGGCGTCACGCCGCGTCCGTTGCGCACAAGAAGCTGGACGCCAAGGTCCTGCTCAAGCTGCGTCAGGCGGCGGCTGATCGCGCCGATGGCCAAGTTCGCCTCATCCGCTGCGCGCGACAGGCTGCCCAGTTCCGCAACCCGGATGAAGAGTTGCAGGGTCGTCAGGTTAAGCATCGGATATCGCGCGGATCGGCCATGAGCGGGCCTCTATAATGTGCATCAGGCGCTGCGGCTAGCACAGTGCGCGACGGAGATCCGATCATCGTTCTTCGGTCAACTCCGCGCCGGCGAGCGCGGCGGGAACGCCATAGCCCCACTCCTGATATTGCCGGGCGATGATCGCCGCCATTAGCGCGAGTTCCGGGGAATGGTCGCCGGGCCGATGGCTCATGATGATCGGCGATGTCGCCGGTTCGACAAGGTCCCGGAACGCGACGTCGTGGCTGCGAGCCCGCCGCACCGATTCCGGGACGATCGCCATGCCTTCCTCGGCGGCGACAAGGCCGATCGCGATCTGGAGTTCGCGGGCCTCGTGAACGACCCTGGGCTCTATGCCGTTGTCGCGAAACAGCGACATGACCTGGTCGGCATAACTGGGGCGCGGCATGCGGGGGTAGAGAATCTGTGGTTCGTTGGCGAGGTCCCGCAGGGAAATGGGCTCGTCGTCCTGCGCCAGGGGATGATGCATCGGGAAGGCGGCCACCAGCCGCTCGTTGCGCAGGATGATGCGCCGCACCGCCGGGTCGTCGAACCGGATCCGGCCGAAGCCAACATCGATGCGCCCTTCCTTCAGCGCGGCGATCTGGTCCAGCGTGGTGCTTTCCACCATGACCAGTTCCACGTCCGGCGCGGACTTGCGGAACTCGCGGATCAGTTCGGGCAGGCGGGCATAGATGGTCGATGCCACGAAGCCGATGACGAAACGGCGCCGTTTGCTCTCCGCGGCGGACTTCACCATCGATTCAAGGTCTTCCATCCGCGCCAGGATCTGCGTGGCCTGCTCGTAGAGCAGCTTGCCGACCGGGGTGAGCCGAAGCGGGCGCACCGAGCGGTCCAGAAGCTCGGCGCCGACATGGGCCTCCAGTTGCTGGATAGCGCGGGAGAGCGGCGGCTGGGCAATGTGCAGTCGTTCCGCCGCGCGGTTGAAATTCCCGTCGCTCGCCACGGCGACGAAGTAGCGGAGAAGGCGAAGATCCATGCTCATTATACCCGCTAGGTATCAGGCTTGCACCCGATTGGTCTTTGATGACCGCTTTGACGACCACTAGATAAGTGACAGCAACACTAACCAGTCGGGAGAGTCGCCGCAATGGCCATGCTGGATCGCGCCGATACCTTAATCGTCGATGTACCGACGATCCGCCCGCATGTGCTGGCCATGGCCACGATGCATTCGCAGGCGATGGTGATCGTCCGCCTGACGGACAGCGACGGCGTCGAAGGCATTGGTGAGGGCACCACGATCGGCGGCCTCAGCTATGGCGAGGAAAGCCCGGAAAGCATCAAGTCCGCCATCGACACTTATATCGTCCCGGTCCTGAAGACCTGCGATATCGCCCGTGTCGGCGCTACGATGGCCAAAGTGGCCAAGTGCGTGCGCGGCAATCACTTCGCCAAGTGCGCGGTGGAAACGGCGCTGCTGGACATGGCGGGCAAGCGGCTGGGCGTGCCGGTATCCGAACTGATCGGCGGCGGCCGCGTGCGGGATGACATGCCGGTGGCCTGGACCCTCGCCAGCGGCGACACCGCGCGCGACATTGCCGAGGGCGAGGAAATGCTGTCCCTGCGCCGCCACCGCATCTTCAAGCTGAAGATCGGCAAGCGCAGCGTAGCGCAGGACGTCGCCCATGTCGGCGCGATCTGCAAGGCACTGGGGGACCGTGCCAGCGTGCGCGTGGACGTGAACCAGAACTGGAGCGAGGCGCAGGCCAAGCTGGGCATGGCGATGCTGCAGGACGTGGGCTGCGATCTGGTGGAACAGCCCATCGCCGGAGACGATATCGCGGCGATGACCCGCCTTGCCACCACGCGCGGCGTGCCGCTGATGGCGGACGAGGCGCTGCACGGTCCGCGCACCGCGCTGCGCATCGCCTCTGCCGGTGCGGCGGGCGTGTTCGCGCTGAAGATCGCGCAATCCGGCGGCCTTTTCGCCACGGCCGAAGTCGCCGCCATCGGCACGGCGGCGGGGATCGGCCTCTATGGCGGCACGATGCTGGAAGGCGGCGTGGGCACGGCGGCTTCGGCCCATGTCTTCGCCACCGTTCCCGAGCTGGCCTGGGGCACCGAACTGTTCGGCCCGCTGCTCCAGACCGAGGAAATCCTCACCGAGCCGCTCGGCTACGGGGACTTTTCGCTGAAGGTGCCGACCGGCCCCGGCCTCGGCATCGCGCTCGATCCCGACAAGGTCGAATTCTTCCGGCGTGACCGTTCGGGGCCGCGCCTTCACGCCGTAAACGCAGGAGCCTGAGCCATGCTGTTCATGGTCGAAATGGACGTCAATATTCCGCTGGATTTCGACGCGGAAGAAGCCGCGAAGATCAAGGCGGCCGAGAAGGCCTATTTCCAGAAGCTCCAGCAGGCTGGCACTTGGCGCCACATCTGGCGCAAGGTGGGGCTCTATTCGAACGTCTCGATCTTCGATGTCGAGAGCAATGCGGCGCTGCACGACACGCTGATGGGCCTGCCGCTCTACCCCTTCATGACCATGAAAATCACGCCGCTCTGCCGGCACCCATCCTCCATCCATGACGACGATCGCTGATCGCCGGAGCCACTGAATACAGTCCTTGGGAGAGAACAAAATGGACGTCAGCTTCGTAAAGACCCCGGAAATCCAGCAGCTGCTCGATCGCGCCGCCGGCGTGAACGAGAGCGGCGGCAATCTGCGCCTCAAGGCGATCATGCGCGACCTCACCGAATCGGTGATGGAGCTGATCGTCCGCCACGACATTTCCGAAAGCGAGTTCTGGCTCGCCATGAAGTACCTTTCGGACAGCGCGGGCGAGATCGGCCTGATCGTGCCGGGCACCGGCCTTGAGCACTTCCTGGACCTCTACATGGACGCCAAGGATGCCGAGGCTGGCCTTACCGGTGGCACCCCGCGCACCATCGAAGGCCCGCTCTATGTGGCCGGTGCGCCGTTGGTGGAAGGCAATGTGAACCTCTCCGTCGACGAGGACGAAGGCACCACGGTCCTGCACATGACCGGCAGCGTCACCGGCCCGGATGGCGAGGCGGTGGAGAACGCGATCGTCCACGTCTGGCACGCCAATTCGAAGGGCTGGTATTCGCACTTCGACCCGACCGGCGAACAGACCCCGTTCAACAACCGCCGCCGCATCAAGCTGGGCAAGGATGGGCGCTATGCGTTCCATTCCAAGCAGCCGAGCGGCTATTCGGTGCCGCCGGGCGGATCGACCGACCAACTGATGCAGGCACTGGGCCGCCACGGCAATCGCCCCGCCCACGTCCACTTCTTTATCGAAGCGCCAGGCTATCGCACGCTGACCACGCAGATCAACTTCGGCGACGATCCCTTCGCGGCCGACGATTTCGCCTTCGGCACCCGCGAGGGTCTGCTGCCGGTGCCCAGCCGCCAGGGCGACAGCGCCTACATCCAGTTCGACTTCCAGATGCAGCGCGCCGCCGATGCGGACGACGAGCACTTCTCGTCCCGCGCCCGCGCCGAGGCCGAACCGCAGAAGCAGACCGAAACGGCCTGATCGCAGAATACGGGAGACAGGATCATGTACGAACGCCTCATGCACCGGGTCTCGACCGCCGTGGTCGATGACGTCGAAACCGGAGAGTTCCGCTGCCGCCGGGATGTCTTCACCGATCCGGCGCTGTTCGAACTGGAAATGAAGTACATCTTCGAAAGCAACTGGGTGTACCTCGCCCACGAAAGCCAGCTTCCCAGCAAGAACGATTACTTCACGACCTTCATCGGGCGCACGCCCGTAATCCTGACCCGTGCCAAGGACGGCGCGATCAACGGCGTGGTCAATGCCTGCGCGCATCGCGGCGCGAAGCTCTGCCGCCGCAAGCGGGGCAACCAGCCGCTGTTCGTCTGCCCGTTCCACGGCTGGAGCTTCAAGACCGACGGCAAGCTGCTGCGCGCCAAGGATGCCAGCACCGGCGCCTATCCGGACAGCTTCGACCACGAGGGTTCGCACGACCTCACGAAGGTGCGCGTCGAAAGCTATCGCGGCTTCGTGTTCGGTTCGCTGAACCATGACGTGCTGCCGCTGGAAGACCATCTGGGCGAAGCGAAAGTCATCATCGACCAGATGGTCGATCAGGCGCCTGAAGGGCTGGAAGTGCTGACCGGCAATTCCACCTACACTTTCGACGGCAACTGGAAGATGCAGATGGAGAACGGTTGCGACGGCTATCACGTCAGCTCCGTTCATGAAAACTACCAGTCCACCATGGGCCGCCGCGCCGAAGGCGGAACCAAGGCGGTGGACGCCAACGGCTGGTCCAAGGCGCCCGCCAGCGGCGTCTATGGCTTCGAACATGGCCACATCCTGCTCTGGACGCAGGTGATCAATCCCGAAGTGCGGCCGATCTGGAACCACAAGCCCGAACTCGACGCCCGGCTGGGCGAGGAGCGGGCGAAGTTCATCATCGAGCAGACGCGCAATCTGGCGCTCTATCCCAATGTGTTCCTGATGGACCAGTTCTCGACGCAGATCCGCGTCGTGCGCCCGATCGACGTGCACACCACCGAAGTGACGATCTACTGCTACGCCCCCAAGGGCGAGAGCGCCGAGGATCGCGCCCACCGCATCCGCCAGTACGAGGATTTCTTCAACGTCACCGGCATGGGCACGCCCGACGATCTGGAGGAGTTCCGCTCCTGCCAGAAGGCCTACGAAGGTGCGGGCGAGCTGTGGAACGACCTCAGCCGCGGCGCCACCCGCTGGATCCACGGCGCAGACGCCAATGCCAAGGCCATGGGCATGAACCCGCTGCTCTCCAGCGAGCGCAGCGAGGACGAGGGGCTGTTCGTGCGCCAGCACGAGTTCTGGGCGCAGATCATGCTGGACGGTCTGGCCAAGGACGCGGCCAATCAGCCGCCGATGATGGAGGCGGCGGAATGAGCACGCTCGACATGACCCGTGAGGTTCTCTCCTACCGCGAGATCTGCGCCTTCCTCTACCGCGAGGCGCGTCTGCTGGACGACCGCCGGTTCGACGAGTGGCTGGAATGCTATTCGCCCCAAGTCGAATACTGGATGCCCGCCTGGACCGACGACGATGAACTCTGCACCGATCCGCAGACCGAAATCTCGCTGATCTACTACGCCAACCGGCAGGGTCTGGAAGACCGCGTCTACCGGCTCAATACTGAGCGCTCTTCCGCCTCCACGCCCGAGCCGCGTTCGGCGCACTTCATCGGCAATGTCGAAGTGCTGGAGAGCCGGGAAGGGCAGGTGGACCTGCGCTACAACTGGCACACGATGAGCCACCGCTACCAGCAGACGCAGCAGTTCTTCGGGACCACGTTCCTGACGCTGGATACCGCGGATGAGATGCCGAAGATCCTGAAGAAGAAGATCGTCCTGAAGGACGACTACATTCATCAGGTCATCGACATCTACCACGTATGATGGGGGCGGACATGTCTGTTCACATGCACTCCCTCCTAATCACGTCCCCCCAACCCTCGTCATTGCGAGGAGGCGAAGCCGACGCGGCAATCCAGAGCGGCGCAGTGCCGCCCCTGGATTGCTTCGCTACGCTCGCAATGACGAAGTGCGTGGAGGCCCGGCCATGATCTTCAAGGCACGTTTCGCAGGCAAAGTCATGGTCGTGACCGGTGCGGCGCAGGGCATCGGGGCCGGTGTCGCCACCCGCGCCGCTGCCGAGGGCGCGAGCGTGGTGCTGGTCGACCGCGCCGAATTCGTGACCGAGGTGGAACAGGCCATCGTGGCGGCGGGCGGAAAGACGGTTTCCGTCTGCTGCGACCTTGAGACCTACGAAGGCGCGGCGGCGGCGATGGGGAAAGCCGTCGAGGCCTTCGGGCGGATCGACATCCTCATCAACAATGTCGGCGGCGCGATCCGGATGCGGCCCTTTGCCGAGTTCGAACCGGCGCAGATCGATGCGGAAATCCGCCGCTCGCTGATGCCCACGCTTTACTGCTGCCATGCGGTGCTGCCGACCATGCTGGGGCAGGGCGCGGGGACCATCGTCAACCTCTCCTCCAACGCCACGCGCGGCATTCGCCGGGTGCCCTATTCGGCGGCGAAGGGCGGGATCAACGGCCTGACCCAGAGCCTTGCCATGGAATACGCCGAAGCGGGCATTCGTGTCGTCGCGACGGCACCGGGCGGCACAAGCGCTCCCCCCCGACGTGTCGCCCGCAACGCCGAAGGCGACAACGCGCAGGAGCAGGCGTGGATGGCCGAGGCGGTCGCGCAAGTGACCGATTCCGCCTTCCTGAAGCGCTACGGAACCCTTGAGGAGCAGATCGCCCCGATCCTGTTCCTCGCCTCGGACGAGGCCAGCTACGTGACCGGCACCGTGTTGCCCGTCGCGGGCGGCGACCTCGGCTAAACGGAGACACTCGATGTCGAAAATCTACGATAGCCCTCGCAGCGCTCTGGATGGCCTGCTGTTCGACGGCATGACGATCATGTCCGGCGGATTCGGCCTCTCAGGCAACCCGGAGAGCCTGATCCCCGAAGTGCGCGCGGCAGGCGTGAAGGACCTGACGGTCATCTCCAACAACGCGGGCGCGGACGGGTTCGGGCTGTGGATGCTGCTGGAAAGCCGCCAGATCTGGAAGATGATCTCCTCCTATGTGGGTGAGAACAAGCTGTTCGAAAGCCAGTACCTTTCCGGCGAACTCGAACTGGAACTGAACCCGCAGGGCACGCTGGCCGAGCGCATTCGCGCGGGCGGCGCGGGCATTCCGGCGTTCTACACCAGGACCGGCGTCGGCACCGTGGTCGCCGAAGGCAAGCCGGTCGAAGTGTTCGAGGGCGAGGAATACGTGCGCGAAACCTGGCTGCGCGCGGACCTGTCGATCATCAAGGCCTGGCGCGCGGACGAGGAGGGTAACCTCATGTTCCGCAAGACCGCGCGCAACTTCAACCCGAACATGGCGACGGCGGGCAAGGTGACCGTGGCCGAGGTCGAGGAAATCGTCCCCGCCGGCACCTTCGATCCCGACTGCATCCACACCCCCGGCATCTACGTCGACCGCGTGGTGCTTTCGACCATCAACGAGAAGCGCATCGAGAAGCGCACCGTGCGTGAAAGGGAGGCCGCGTAATGAGCTGGACCCGCGATGAAATGGCCGCCCGCGCCGCGAAGGAACTGCGCGACGGGTACTATGTGAACCTGGGCATCGGCATCCCTACTTTGGTCGCGAACCATGTGCCGGAAGGCATCAAGGTCACGCTGCAGAGCGAGAACGGCATGCTCGGCATCGGCCCGTTTCCCTATGACGAGGATGTCGATCCGGACCTCATCAACGCCGGCAAGCAGACGATCACTGCGCTGCCCACCAGCAGCTTCTTCTCCAGCGCGGACAGCTTCGCGATGATCCGCGGCGGCCATATCGACATGGCCGTGCTGGGCGCGATGGAAGTCTCGGCCGAGGGCGACCTCGCCAACTGGACGATCCCCGGCAAGATGGTGAAGGGCATGGGCGGGGCGATGGACCTCGTCGCCGGGGTGAAGAAGGTGATCGTGGTGATGGATCACGTCTCCAAGCACGGCGATCCCAAGATCCTGCCCGCCTGCACCCTGCCGCTGACCGGCAAGCGCGTGGTGGACATGATCGTCAGCGATCTCGCGGTCTTCGCCATCGACCGCAAGGCGGGCGGGCTGACCTTGGTGGAACTCGCCCCCGGCGTCACGCTGGAGGAAGTCACCGCCAAGACCGGCGCGCCTTTCGCCCACGCGCTGGAAACGGCGTAAGACAGGAACGTCCAGGTGCCTAAACTGATAGTCGTCGACCGTTCGGGAGACGAAACCGCAATCGACGCCCGCGAGGGCGTCACCGTGATGGAAGCCATCCGCGACAGCGGTTTCGACGAATTGCTCGCGCTCTGCGGGGGTTGCTGCTCCTGCGCGACCTGCCACGTCTTCGTGGCCGAGGATTGGGCCGAGGCGACCGGCGCGCCCGGCGAGGATGAGAACGACCTGCTCGATTCCTCCGATCATCGCGGCGCGCACTCGCGCCTCTCGTGCCAGATTGCCTTGACCGCCGCGCTGGACGGCCTGCGCGTTACCATTGCCCCGGAGGATTGAACCATGCCTTTCACCCAGGTTCCCGGAGCCTCGCTCTACTGGAAGCGCGATGGCCGCGATGAGGCTCCCGCGCTGGTGCTGCTCAATTCGATCGGCACGGACATGGACCTCTGGGACGCGGTCCTGCCTCATCTTCGCGACCGCTTCGCCCTGCTGCGGATCGATACGCGCGGTCACGGCGCTTCTGTGGCCGAGCCGGGCGACTTCTCGATGACCACGCTGGCGGATGACGTGCTGGCCGTGGCCGCCGCCGCCGGGCTTGCCTCCTTCGCGCTGGCGGGCGTGTCGCTGGGCGGCATGATCGGCATGGAACTGGCGCTCCGCGCGCCTGAGCGTGTGACGAAGCTGGCGCCGGTCTGCACCTCCGCGACGATGGACAGCGCTTCCTGGAGCGACCGCATCGCCAAAGTACGCGGCGAGGGCATGGCCGCCATCGCCGATCTGGCGATGGGCCGCTTCCTGTCGGATGCCGCCGAGCCTGCCGTCTACGAAACCGTGCGCCGCCAGCTCCTTACCATGGATGCGCAAGGCTACGCCGGTTGCGGCGCGGCGATCCGCGATATGGATCTCGAGAGCCGCATTTCCGCCATCGCCTGCCCGACGCTGGTCGTCACCGGCACCCGCGACACTTCTACCCCGCTCGAAGGGCACGGCGAGCATCTCGTCTCCCGCATTCCCGGAGCGGCCCATGTCGCGCTGGAGGCCGCCCATCTCGCCCCGCTCGAAGCCCCCGAGGCGCTCGCCGCCGCGCTCGTCTCCTTCCTCGAAAGCTGATCATCGTGACCCAGGCCTTCATCTGCGACGCTATCCGCACCCCCATCGGCAAGCTCAATGGCTCGCTGGCGACGGTGCGGGCCGACGACCTTGCCGCCCTGCCGCTCAAGGCGCTGATCGAGCGCAATGCGCAAGCGGACTGGTCCATGCTGGACGATGTGATCCTCGGCTGCGCCAACCAGGCAGGCGAGGACAATCGCAATGTCGCGCGCATGGCCGTGCTGCTGGCGGGCATGGGCGAGAGCGTGCCTGGCGTCACCGTCAACCGCCTCTGTTCTTCGGGTCTCAATGCCTTGGGCATGGCGGCGCAGGCGATCCGCAGCGGCGATGCCGACTTTCTGATTGCGGGCGGAGCCGAAAGCATGACCCGCGCGCCTTACGTCATGGGCAAGGCGGACAGCGCCTTCGGACGCGGCCAGAAGATCGAGGACACAACGCTGGGCTGGCGCTTCGTCAATCCGGCGATGAAGGCGGCCTACGGCGTCGATACCATGCCCCAGACCGGCGAGAATGTGGCCGATCAGTGGCAGGTAAGCCGCGAGGAGCAGGACCGCTTCGCCCTCGCCAGCCAGGAAAAGGCAGCGGCGGCACAGGCGAGCGGGCGCTTCGCCGCAGAGATCGTACCGGTGGCGATCCCGCAGAAGAAGGGCGATCCGGTCCTGTTTGACCGCGACGAACATTTGCGCGCCACCAGCCTTGAGGCGCTGGCCAAGCTGAAACCGGTGGTGAAACCCGACGGCACGGTGACGGCAGGCAATGCCTCCGGTCTCAACGACGGCGCGGCGGCCATGCTGGTCGCCAGCGAGGAAGCAGCGAAGCGCCATGGCCTCAGCCCGCGCGCCCGCGTGATCGGCATGGCGGCGGCCGGCATCGCCCCGCGCGTGATGGGCGCCGGGCCGATCGAGGCAGCGCGCAAAGTGCTGGCCCGTAGCGGGCTCACCGTGGACGAGCTCGATGTCATCGAACTCAACGAGGCGTTCGCCAGCCAGGCCATCGCCACCTTGCGCGATCTCGGGATCGATCCCGCCGATCCACGCGTGAACCCCAACGGCGGCGCTATTGCGCTGGGCCATCCGCTCGGCATGTCGGGCGCGCGCATCGCGATGTCGGCGGTGGAGGAGCTTCAGCGCAGCGGCGGCCGCTATGCGCTGGCCTTCATGTGCATCGGCGTCGGGCAGGGGCTGGCCGTACTGATGGAGCGCGTGTGATGTCCGACGTCGTAATCGTGGGAGCCGGGCACGGGGGAGCGCAGTGCGCGATCGCCCTTCGCCAGAACGGTTTCGAGGGGACCATCACCGTGATCGGCCGCGAGCCGGAATATC
>NZ_BLJH01000026.1:0-56765 GCF_009811895.1 Novosphingobium sp. TCA1
GGGGAATATCGCTGGCCCAAATCCTTAGCGTAGGATTCCGCCCCCTCCCGCAAACGCCCCCTACGATTGAGAAGCGCGGCGGAATCTCTTAGATTGATCGCTGGAGGCTTTGTTCGCGGAGACGCGCACATTGCCTTCTTTTCGTTTTAGGAAGCGCTGCCCTAAGCGACAGAAGCCAGAGCTTTGACAATGCGGCATTCCGCGATGGAGCCGACCATGTATCTTGATCCTATCGGTGCAGACACGCGATGATGGCGGTCACGACGGCGGTGGTTTCCGCGACGTCGCGCACCCTCACTGTGTCGAGGCCGATTTCAGCAGCGGGATAGTCATTCCCACCGGGGAATATCGCATCCCCAATGAACAGCATCCCGTCGAGCGGGACACCGCTCTCGGCACTCAGGCGCTTCAGGCCATAGCCCTTGTCGATCCCTGCTCTGGTCACGTCGATCGATGTCGTGCCACCGAGATTGATCGAGAGCTCCGGCAGCTTCGCGCGCAACGTGGCCTGCAACGCGGTCCTCTTCTTTCGGTCAGGATCCCACGCTTCCTTTTCCTTCAGCGGCGCTGCCTGCCCCAGGCCCGAAAAGGTGATCTGGCTGCCCCGGTCCTCGATCCGTTCGCCCCAGATACGTTCGTCGGCGAGACCGGCATCGGTCAGCGCCTGATCGAAGGCCGTGCGGATCTTCGCCTTCTCCGCGTCGTCGAACAGTTCGGCATAGACCGCGCGCCAAGCGCCATTGATGAACCGATAGAGTTTCGTGCCTGTGGTCGGCATCAACCAGAGACGGTCGAGCGCGACGCCGGCAGGAAGGCGCGAGGCGATCTGCTTTTCGAACTGCGGCCAGTCCCCGCCCGAGATCACCGCCACATCCGTGATGGCGAGCAATCGGGCGAGGATTGCGGCCATATCCTCCGATAACGGCCGCTTGCTCTCGGCAAGCGTGCCGTCGAGGTCGAAGGCGATCAGCCACTTCATGCCGCCTTCCCTGCCGGATCGCGGTAGGCGAGCAGCCTGAGCGCATTGATGACGACGAGCAGCGTCGATCCCTCATGAACCGCCACCGCTGGCCCAATGCCGAGGCCGAGGATGGTAGCAGGCACCAGGAAGGCGACGACACCCAGGCTGACGAAGACGTTCTGCCGGATGATTCCACGGGTATGGCGGCTAAGACCGACTGCGAATGGCAGGTGCGCCAGATCGTCGGCCATCAGCGCCACGTCGGCTGTCTCCAGCGCAACGTCCGACCCCGCCGCGCCCATCGCGATGCCGACCGTGGCGCTTGCCATCGCCGGCGCATCGTTCACGCCGTCGCCCACCATCGCGACCTTGTCTTCGCCGGCGAGCTTCTTGATCGCGGCAACCTTGTCTTCGGGCATGAGGTCGCCCCACGCTTCGTCGATCCCGACTTCGTCGGCGATCGCTTCGGCGACTTTCTGGTGATCGCCGGAGATCATTATCATCCGCGACACGCCCATCTCGTGCAGCCGACGCAACGCGGTCTTGGCAGCTTCGCGAGGCGTGTCCATCAGGCCGATCGCGCCCAGGTCGCGGTCCCCCTTGCGGACCACCATTGTCGTGCGGCCGTTCTCGCGCAGCTTCGCGATTGCGTCCTGCGCGCCCTGCCCCAGCGCCGGAATGCCCTCACTTCCGAACATCTCGGCCTTGCCGATCCACACCGTCTCGCCATCCACGCTCGCGGTGACGCCCCGACCGGTCAGGCTCTTGAGGTCGCCGGCAGTCGGCACGGCACGATCGTTCAGACGTTCGCGGCCGTCCTTGACGATCGCTTGGGCCAGGGGATGGTCGCTCAACGCTTCGACGGCGACAGCCAGCGCCAGCAACTCGCCTTCATCGGCGCCATCGACGGGCACGACATCAGTGATGCGCGGACGACCTTCGGTCAGCGTGCCCGTCTTGTCGAAAGCGATCGCTTTGAGCGACCCGAGGTTTTCGAGCGGTGCACCGCCCTTCACGAGCACGCCGCCCCGCGCTGCACGGGCAACGCCCGACAGGACCGCGCTCGGCGTTGCGATCGCGAGCGCGCACGGGCTTGCCGCCACCAGCACCGCCATCGCGCGATAGAAGCTGTCGCGGAACGGCTCGTCGACGACCACCCATGCGAACAGCAGGAGCACTGACAGGACCAGGACGGCGGGCACGAAGATCCGTTCGAACCGGTCGGTGAAGCGCTGCGTCGGCGACTTCTGCGTCTCCGCTTCGCTCACCATCTTCACGACCTTGGCAAGCGCGCTTTCATTGGAACGGCGTGTCACCTCGATCTCGATCGCGCCGCCGCCGTTGATCGTACCAGCAAAAACCCGGCTTTCCGCGTCGACTGCATCGGGCTTGGCGCGTGCCGCTGCGGCATCTGCGACCGGCACCTTGTCGACCGGGATGCTTTCACCCGTGACCGGGGCCTGGTTGATCGCGCTGGTGCCCTTGATGACGAAGCCGTCGGCAGGCAGGCGCTCGTTCGGGCGGACGATGGCAATGTCCCCGACGACCATCTGCTCGACCGGGATTTCGCTGGTCTGCCCGCCGCGTCGCACGGTCGCGGTTTCGGGCGCGAGCTTCGCCAGCGCCTCGATCGCCTTCTTGGCGCGGCCCATTGCATAATGCTCAAGCGCATGGCCGAGGCTGAACAGGAACAGCAGCAGCGCACCTTCGGCCCATGCGCCCAGCGCAGCGGCGCCGGCCGCAGCGACCAACATCAGCGTGTCGATCTCGAACTTCTTCATCCGGAGGTTGTCGATCGCCTCGCGCAGCGTGAAGAATCCGCCGAAGAAATAGGCTGCGATATAGCAGGCGGTCGGCAGCCATTCGGGCGCGCCAGCGACCAGCCTCTCGATCGCGTAGCCGATCCCCAGCAGCGCGCCACAGGCGAGCGCGAAGATCAGCTCGGTATTGGGGCCGAGAAATTCGGCGTGGCTATGGTCGTGGCCATCGCCGGGGCCGTGCTTCTCTTCGCCCGCGCCGTGGCCCCCGGGGCCGTGGTCGTGGCCGGCATGTTCATCGGCAGCGACCCGCTTGCCCACCCTCACCTTCAGCTTGCGAAGCGCAGCGCGCACCTCCTCTTCGGTGGTTTCGCGGCGATCATATTCGACCCGGACAGACCCGCTGGTGCTGGCGCTTGCCTGGACCACGCCGGGCAAGGCGCACAGCGCATCGCTGACCGTGCGCGCCCGACGTTCGTGGTTGATCCCCGTCACCTGCCAGATCGCATGGCCGTAGCGCTCGGTGATTTCGGCACCTGCGGCGCGCACCATTTCGCGCAACCGTGGCAGCGGCAGCTTGGCGGCATCGAAATGGATGCACAGCGCCGCTGGCGTGTTGCCGTCGAGACAGATCACATGCGCCCGCTCGACACCTTCGCGCTTTGACAGGGTTGATACGAGACGGTCCAGGCAGGCATCGGCCGCGTCAGGAAGGTCCGGCAACAACACTGGAATGTCGAGTTCGAGCTTGTCGTTCATGACGACCTCCTTTCGCTTTTCTTGGTTTCGGCGCGCGCGTCGCGCAGGATTTCGACACCGCCCTTGATGGCGATGATGGCGGTGGCGAAGCCGACCAGCAGGTCCGGCCAATTGGTACCCAACCACAGCACCAGCACGCCGGCGATCAGGATGCCGCCGTTGGAAATGAAGTCGTTGAAGCTGAAGGTGGTTGCGGCCCGGAGATTGACGTCCGGATCCTTGAGGCGCTGGAGCAGCCGCAGGCAGAGGTAATTCACGACGCCGGCGATCGCGGACATGACCATCATGGTAGGTCCGATGGGCTCGCTGCCCTGCACGTAGCGCCGTCCGACATCGATCAAGATGCCGCCCGCGAAGATCAGCAGCATGACGCCCGAAGCGACCGCGGCGCGTGTCTTCCATGTCTGGCCCCGGGTGAGCGCCACAAGGCTCAGCGCATACACAGCCGTATCGGACAGGTTGTCGACGCCGTTGGCGATCAGCGCGCTCGAGTCCGCGAAGAAGCCGGAAACGAAGAAGCCCGCAGCGATCGCCGCGTTCAGCAGCAGGACGATCCACAGTGTGCGGCGCTCCTGCCCGCCATTGTTGTCGTTGCCCGGGATCATCCCATCATCTCCTCAAGTGTCAGCAGGGCCAGGAAGCCGACGAAAAACATCGAGCTGATGAGCGGGGTGTCGGGTTTCTCGTGCGCCTCGACCAGCAACTCCTCCGTGACGAGGTAGAGCAGCGCCATCAGCCCGAAGCTGAGGAAGCCGGCGATCATCACCGGCGACAGCGCGGCGACAGGCACGGCAGCGAGCGCGCCGATCGGCAGCAGCAGGGCCAATGCCGAGACGATCACGATGATGCGCAAGCGCGAGCGATAGGTTTCCGCCAGCTCGTCGGTCAGCGTCAGTCCCAGAAATAACACTTCCAGAGTGAGCGCGATCGTCAGCAGGAGACCTGCCTTCTCGCCCGCCACGAAAGCGAGGCCGAGCACCAGGCCGTCGACCAGAATGTCGATGCCGATCGCGGCGAGTAGCGCCATCGGCCCCTTGAAGCGGGCCTCAAGAGCCTTGAGCCCCAGCATGGTCGCGACGCCCGCCGCCCCGCCGATCAACGTCGCGCTGGGCGATGCCTCATGCTTGACCTGCGGCAGGATTTCGGTCGCTGCCGCCGCGAACACGACGCCGGCAGCGAGATGCTGTAGGCCCGCCACGAGGCCAGGTTTCAACTTGGTGCGGCTCGCGACAATCGCGCCGAGCACGACCGCCAGCACAGGCGCAAGCGTATAGAGCAGTGCCTGCATTTCCTAGGACTCCTCCGGGGTTCGGTGGCAGACGCGGATCTTCCCGCGTCGCGTGAACGCGATCGATCCGCCCGCCACGACAGCCCGCGAATGGTCGCCGCGAAACTCGTCACCGGTTCGCTGCGCGCGCAGGATCTCGGTCCTGCCCTTCGGCAGCCAGGTGACGGCCATTTTCAAGCCGTCATCGATGAAGTCGACATCGGCGCGTGTGCCGTCGTCGCAGTACATGATGCGCTGCGCGATTAGTTTCGACGTCAGATGCTTTTCATGCGCCGGCTCGGTAGGCTGGGTCGGCGCTGGATTACACGCCCCTATAACCGCCCCGGAGACGAGAACGACGCCGAGGCGCGCGATCGCCAGACCGGCCCGATTCAGGCCGCACAAGGTTGTCACATTTGAAATCGACGTGTCAGACATCGGTCTCTTCCGACGAAGCGCCCTGTGGCGTTCGAAGGCAGGGCAGTTCATCGCGTGCCTTCCTGCTCGCAGATCCGGGTACGGCCATCGCCTTCCACGATGGTGAGCTGCGACCCCTTGAAGGTCGCGGTGGCTGTTTCGCCGACATATTGCAGGCCCTGCGCTGGCGCGGTCAGCATCATCGGCGGTCCCCCGTTGGAGCGCCGCAAATCGATCTGCAGGCCGTTGTCCTTGTAATCGACGAACAGCGGTTCCCCGTCGGAACAGCGATATCTATGCCGCCCCATTTCCCCGGTCGCCACGGCGCTGTCGGGCGAATGGATCTGCTGCTCCGTTGGCGGGGCTGGCGGCTTTCTTTCCGAGCACGCCGCGAGCCCGACAACGAGGATGACGGCGGGCAGCACCCGCTTACAGTGCATCATCATCGCGCCTTCCTCCTGTAGCGGAAGGGGACGCGCTGACGATTGATAGCCCGGGCAGGCTGACCTACCCGCCAGCGGAGATAGGTTGCGAGGCGATCGTCAGATTCGACCATCAGGGATCGCAGGCGGCGCAACATCATCGCCGCGAACGGCAGGGAGAGCGCCCCGCGCAGCGTGCAGCTATGCGTTAGCCTGGTGCCGCCATCGTCCCCCGCCAGCTCGTACCGCTCTTCGAGCGTGAACAGATAGGGGATGCCGCAGGACCAAGCGAAGGCGTGCGGTTTATCGAATCGATCAATCCGTGCTGGCGTCCGAATTGGCCGGGTGATGCCCTGGATCGCAAAGGTGCATTCTGTGTCGCCGAGCCGGGACGGATCATCGAGAAATACGAGCGGACTCCACGCCCGGCGATGATCCGGATCGGTGAGTGCCGACCAGATGCGCAGTGGCCCGCCGTGAAGCATCGAGCTGGTTATGGTGCGAGGCATATCCCCATCTCCCAGAGATGGGCGGGGCGATCGCGGATCGCCCCGCCCATCCATCAGGCCAAGTTGTTCACGAAGGTCTGACCGTGGTCGTCCCCTTCATGCTCCTCATTGTAGTGCTCGGGTTTCTCGATCACTTTCTGCCCGAACCGGGCATAGAGTGTCGGCAGCACGAACAGCGTAAGAAGCGTCGCCGAGATCAGACCGCCGATGACGACCGTCGCCAAAGGCTTTTGAACCTCTGCGCCGGCGCCTTCGCCCAGCGCCATCGGCACGAAGCCGAGGCTGGCGACTAGCGCGGTCATGATGACGGGTCGCAGACGCTGCATCGCGCCAACATGCGCGGCTTCCTCGCGGCTCATCCCTGATCGGATCAGATCTTGGATCGAGCTGACCATGACGAGGCCGTTGAGGACCGCGATGCCCGAGAGGGCGATGAAGCCCACTGCCGCCGAGATCGAGAAGTCCATGCCCCGCAGGAACAGCAACAGGACGCCGCCCACCAGCGCGAAAGGCACGCCGGTGAACACGATCGCGGCGTCGCGGACCGATCCCAACGCCCCGTAGAGGAGCAGCAGGATCAAGATGAAGCAAGCCGGAATGACCAGCTTCAGCCGTTCGCTTGCCGATTGGAGGTTCTCGAACTGGCCGCCCCATTCGAGATAGGTGCCGGCAGGCAGCCGGAGTTGGCTGCCGATCGCCGCCTGCGCATCCGCCACGACGGATCCGACGTCGCGGCCACGCACGTTGGCTTGCACCACCACGCGCCGCTTGCCGTTCTCGCGGCTGATCTGGTTCGGACCATCGACCACCTTGATCTCGGCGACGCTGGACAGCGGTACATAGCCGCCGCCTGCCACCGGCACCTGCACCTGTTGGAGCAGGCCGATGTCGGCACGCTGCGCCTCCGACAGGCGGATCACCACGGGGAAGCGACGGTCGCCCTCGAAGATCTGGCCCGATGTTCGCCCGCCGATCGTCGCAGTCACGGTGTCCTGCACATCCTGAGCCGTAACGCCCAACCGCGCCATCGCGTCGCGGTTGACGCGAATGTCGAGCATGGGAAGACCGGTCGTCTGCTCCACCTTCACGTCCGCTGCGCCTTGCGTTCTGCGCAGCACCGCCGCGATTTGCTCGGCCGTCCGGTTCATCTGGTTGAAGTCGTCCCCGAACACCTTCACCGCGATGTCGCCGCGCACGCCGGCGATCAGCTCGTTGAAGCGCATCTGGATGGGCTGGGTGATCTCGTAGGCATTTCCCGGAATCTTCGCGAGATTACCCTCGATCCGGCTGACCAGCTCCTCCTTGGGAAGCTCAGGATCCGGCCAATCCTTGCGCGGCTTCAGGATGACGAACATGTCGGTCGCGTTCGGCGGCATCGGGTCGGCCGCCAGCTCGGCGGTGCCCGTCTTGGAATAGACGAATTGCACCTCCGGCTGCTTCGACATCATCCGCTCGATCGGCACCTGCATCGCCTGGCTCTGCTGGACCGACGTTGCCGGAATGCGGAGCGACTGGATCAGCAAATCGCCTTCGTCGAGCTGCGGCAGGAACACCGAGCCGAGCGTAGTGAAAGCAAGCGCCGCCACCACAAGGCTTCCCACACCCGCACCGATCGTCAGCGTCGGGCGCTTCATGGCCCGGTCGAGACCGGGTTCGTAGCGCTTCTTCAGCCACGTGATGATGCGGCCGTCCTTCTCCTCGACCTTCTTCGACAGCCAGATCGCAATCATCGCCGGCACGAAGGTGAGAGAGAGGATGAAGGCGAAGGCGAGCGCGATGATGACGGTCAGCGCCATCGGTCCGAACGTTTTACCCTCCACGCCGGTCAGCGTGAGCAGCGGTACGTAGACGAGGATGATGATTGCCTGCCCGTACACAGAGGGACGGATCATCTCACGCGCAGCGGCTGCCACGGTCGCGAGCCGTTCCTTGACGCTGAGCAATCGGCCTTCATGATGCTGTTGCTCGGCAAGCCGGCGCAGCGCGTTTTCGACAATGATGACGGCGCCGTCGACGATCAGACCGAAGTCCAAAGCCCCAAGGCTCATCAGATTGGCCGAGACCCCAGCGCGCAGCATACCAAAGCCTGTCAGCATCATGGTGATCGGGATGACCAACGCCGCGATCAGGGCCGCACGGAAGTTGCCGAGCAGCAGGAAGAGCACGACGATGACCAGCACCGCGCCTTCGGACAGGTTTTTCGCGACCGTCTTGATCGTCGAATTGACCAGCTCGGTGCGGTTCAGCACCGGCTGAATTACGACGTCAGGAGGCAGCGAAGCGTTGATCGTCTTCAGTTTCTCAGCGACCGCGGTCGACACGATGCGGCTGTTCTCGCCGATCCGCATGATCGCCGTGCCGACGACGACTTCGGTACCGTTCTCCGATGCCGAACCCATGCGGATCGCCTGACCCGTCTTCACAGTCGCAACTTGTTCGACCGTGATCGGCACGCCGTTACGTGTCGCGATCACGGTCCTGGCCAACTCGCTGGCATTGCGAACGAGCGCATCCGAGCGAACAGCCAGACCTTCGCCATTGCGATTGACGAAGCCACCGCCGACGCTGGTGTTATTGCGCTCCAGCGCATTTCCCAGGTCCGTCAGCGTGATGCCGAGCGAGGCCAGCTTCTGCACGTCGGGCACGACGAGGAACTGCTTGGCGTAACCGCCAATCGAGTCGACACCGGCGAGGCCCGGTGTGGTCTTCAGAAGCGGCGTCACGATCCAGTCCTGCGCGGTGCGCAGGTAGGTCGCCTTGTCCTCTTCGGTCGTCAGTCGCTCGCCCTCTGGCGTGATGTAGCTGCCATCGGGCTGTTGGCCCGGTTCACCGGGCTTGTGCTTGTCGTCCTCGCGATGATCGAGACGAACGGTGTACATGTACACCTCGCCCAGGCCTGTCGCGATCGGACCCATTTCAGGGTTCACGCCGTCGGGCAGATTCTCTTGCACGCCCCGCAGACGCTCGCCCACCTGCTGGCGGGCGAAATAGATGTCCGTCGCGTCCGAAAAGACCGCCGTGATCTGCGCGAAGCCGTTGCGGCTCAACGAGCGCGTATATTCCAGGCCGGGGGTGCCGGCGAGCGCGGTTTCGATTGGAAACGACACCTGCTTCTCGACCAGCTCGGGCGAGAGGGCAGGCGCGCGGACGTTGATCTGGACCTGATTGTTGGTGATGTCCGGCACCGCGTCGATCGGTAGCCGGTAGAGGGAAAAGGCGCCGATGGCGGCGACGATGACGGTGAGGAGCAGGACTAGCCAGCGCTTCTCGACCGCCCAGGTTACGATACGGGCGATCATGGCTTAATCCTCGTGGCTCGCTTCGCCCTTGCCGATCTCGGCCTTGAGCGTGAAACTTCCGGTGGTGGCGATCTGTTCGTTGCCGGTCAGGCCCGACCGGACGATCACCGTGTCGCCCGACGCATCGCCGAGCTGGACCGGGGTCGCCTTGAAGCCGGTGGGCGTGCGCACGAACACGACCGACTTGCCCTCGAAACTCTGGACCGCCGTCGTCGGCACGCGGACCGCCCCGCTCCCGCCGCTGCCCGTGAGCTGCACGGCTGCCGTCACAGGCTCGCCGACCCGCCATTCGCCACCGCGATTGTCGAGGGTGGCGAGCGCAGGCACGAGCCGCGTCTGCGGATCAAGCGCCGGCGACACGAAGGTCACGCGGGCGGTCGCCTGACGGCCTGCCGCCTTCACCAGCACCGTATTGCCGGGACGCACCCGGCCCGCATCCTCGGGCTTGAGATTAAGCGCGATCGACACCTGGCTCAGGTTGGCGATGCGATAGAGTTCGGCATCCGCCGCGACCGTTTGTCCCAGCGTCACGGGGCGCGCAATGATCTGGCCCGAGATCGGCGCGGCAATGCCGAGCCGGTTGAGCCCGCCGCCGCCGACACCCGCCGCCGAAACCATGCTCTGCGCCTGCGTCAGGGCGATCCGCGCCTCCGTCGCCGCTGTGCGGGCGGCGATCAGATCCTGTTCAGGGGAGACTCTCTGCGCGAACAGCCGCTGTTCGCGCGCGAGGTTCGAATTAGCGAGCTGAAGCCGCGCCCGCGCCGCCTCGACCTCGCCCTTGATCTGCGCCGCCTCGCGGCTTTCGATGACCGCAATGGTCTGGCCGCGTCCGACCGATTGGCCGAGGTTACGGGTGAGCGCGACCACGCGTCCCGCAATTGCGGCCGAGACGACCTGCGTTCCCTGTGGGTCGCCCTCGATGATCGCGGGCAGCTCGATCGTCCCGGCCCCGCCGATGATCGGCCGTCCGACCTGGACGCCCGCTGTGGCGATCTGGTCGGCACCCAATGTGACGACGCCTTCACCGGCATGACCGCCTTCAGCACCGCCCTTTTCCGTGCCCGCTGCCGTCTCATTGGCAGCTGCGCCTTCGGCAGTTGCCTCGTTTCCGCCATCCTTGCCGCCGCAGGCAGCCAAGAGCAGGGCGAGCGACGCCGCGCCCGCGAGATAAAAGCTCTTCATCACTGATTCCCCCCATTGGGCGCACGAGCGGTCAGTCGCTCCACTTGCGCGCGGGCATTCTGGTAATTGGCAAGCGCGTCGATCGCGGCGACCCGCGTTTCGGCGAGCGTGCGTTCAGCATCGAGCAATTCGAGCTGGCCGAACTTGCCCTCGCGATAGCCGATCCGCGCGATGCGGGCGGCCTCCTGTGCAGCCGCCAGCGCCGGCCCCGACGCCGCACGAGCCGTCGTTGCGGCATTGGCCGCCTGCGCCTGCGCGTCCGTGATCGCCTGTTCGATGTCGAGCGCGGTCACGCGGCGCTGCGCATCCGCCTGGGTCCGCTGCGCGGTCGCCTGCGCAATCGCGGCGCGACCATTGTTGAACACCGGGATCGGGATCGACACGCTGAACACCGCCGCCATGTCGTTGGTCGCTTCCAGGCGGCGGATCGACGGCCCGACGTTCAGGTCAGGCACGCGATTGGCGCGCGCGAGCCGCACGCCGGCTTCGGCAATGGAGAAATCCGCGTTGGCTGCCGCCAGCGCGAGTGTGCCGGTCGTGTTGACCGGTGCCAACGGCCCATAGACGTTCACACCGGGAAGGCGATCGAGCAGCGTGTCATCGAGCAGGCCGTCGATCGGCCGTCCGATCCGACGCGCCAGATTGGCGCGGGCCGCCTCGGCCAAGCGAAGCTGCCGCTCCACATTGGCGTCGGCATTGATACGCGCGACATCCGCGCGCTGTTGCTCGAGTGGCGATGCCCGCCCTGCCTGCACGCGAACGCTCGCGGCCCGCAGCGCATCGCTGGCGATCCGGGCCTGATCGCGGGCTGTCATTACCCGGCGATCGGCCGCGACCGCTTCGACATAGAGCTGCGTTACCTGAAGCCGGACATCCGCCGCGATGATCGCGGCCTGGATCTCGGCCCGGGACAATTGCGCATTGGCGACCGCGACGCGGGCGCCGCGCTTGCCGCCTAGCTCGATCGGGATCGCAAAGCCGACCGTGGTTTCCGCGCTGCGGACCCCCCGATACGGCCCGGAGCCGATGACATTCTCGACTTGGCCTTGAACCACCGGATTGGGCCGCAAGCCGGCGACTGTGCGACCTGCACGGGCCGCGTCGATTCCAGCTGTCGCCGCTTCCGCAGCAGGGGCCGAACCGCCCGCTGCACTGACCGCTTGGTCAAGCGTGTAGACCGGCGCATCCTGCGCAACAGGCGCGGACGGTCCGACCTGCGCCTGCGCCATCGTGGCGCAAGACGCTGCGGCCAGCATGGCCGCGAGGATACGATTCATGAAAATAGGACTCCTGACGATGATCGACAGGGGCGCGCCAACGCACGCCCAAATCGGACGTCAGGCTTGGGGGGGCCTCAAATGGACCATGCCGGTGCGGCCGTCGAGCGACGCAGAGGCGGAGATTGTCGGCTTGGGCACTGTGAGGACGGGGGTATATTCCATCGTCGTGCGCGCAGGCGCGCCGACGTCGTGTCCGTGACAATAATTGTGATGATGCGGGACATTCTTGTCCGAGTCCGATGGCACCTGATCGATGTCACCGGCGGTATGGACCGTGAACTCAACGCCCGCGATGCTTCCCCCCGCCAGATCGGCGGCATGGGCCATGCCGGAGAAGCTGGTCAGGACCAGCATCAGGCATGTCAGGAAAGGCAAAAAGGCTCGCACTAGCTTGCCTCTATCACGGAAGGGTTTTCATGTCATTGCACTAATTCGAACCAAGGGTCACTGAGCCGGAACCCGAGCGGGATCGGTCGCGCCCGTTCCAGGCGAACCCGACCGCAATGGCGACCGCCATCAGGAGTTGCGCCAGCACCGATTGCCAAGTGGGAAACACGCCGAGCATCGACAGCCGTGGCACGTCCGCGAGCGGTGCGATGTTGATAAGGCCGGCTTCCTGGAGCGCGGCGACGCCTTTACCCGCCAGCACGACGGTCAGGACCGCCATGAGCCAGGAGCTATAGCGGAAGAACTGCGCGATCGGCAGCTTGCGACTGTAGCGAAGCATGGCCCAAGCGATCAGGCTGAGCAGTCCAATCGCCGACCCGGCCCCCGCGAGAAGCATCCCGTTGTCACCTTGCGCCGAAAGCGCGGCATAGAACAGGATCGTCTCGAAGACCTCGCGATAAACTACGACGAACGCCAGCCCGAACAGGAACCAGACCGACCCGCCCGAGAGCGCCCGCGACATCTTCTCGCGAATATAGCGCTGCCACTGATCGGCCTGCGCCTTGCCGTGCATCCAAATCCCGACCGAGAGCAGCACGACCGCGGCGAACAGCGAGCCAAACCCTTCCGTCAGCTCCCGGCTCGCACCGCTGATCCCGATCGCATAGGTGGCGACCGCCCAGGTGATCCCGCCCGCGATGATCGCGCTGACCCAGCCGCCATGCACGTACCGCAGCGCCTCGCCGCGCTCGGCTTTACGCAGGAACGCGATCATGGCGACAACGATGAGCAGGGCTTCGAGCCCTTCACGCAGCAGGATCGTGAACGCGCCCAGGAACGTGGACGCTTCGGTGGCGGCATCAGGCGCGAGCGCCGCTTCCGCATCGTCGAAAAGGCCGCCCAGTACTGCGACCTTCTCCGCGAGATCATCGGGCGACGCGCCCCGGTCGATCGAGGCGCGGAACTCCCCCATCGCGCCCTCGATTCGACCCATCAGCGTCGCGTCGCGCGCGGTGAGTGTTGGCTCGATCGGCTCGAACCCATCGAGATAGGCCGACAGCGCCAGCTCTTTCGCCATGCGCGCATCGCCGCGCCGCGCAGCCGCCACGCTTTCGGCGAGTTTGGCGCGGGCGACCGCGAGCGAGCCGGGAGCCTGTTGTATCACCTGTTCGGGATGACGACGCAGGAACGCGAGCACTGGGTCAGCCTTGGCGTCGCCGATCGCCGCGCCGAGCGCGGCCGGGGTGAGCGCGACCAGGGTTTTCAGGTCCGGAATGCGCCGGCGAAGGGTCGGGTCGGATTTCCAAAGCCGCTCGCCTTCGCGCGCCTGCGCATCCGTGAAGGCGAAGCTCCCGGCTCGGAATGCTAACGCCCAGCGCTGATCGTTGGGCAGATCGGCGAAGCTCTGCATCGCGGTCCCGTCGATGCCTTGCGTCACCACCTGATAGAGCGCGAACACGCTGCGCTGGCGCGCGCGCTCGGCATCGGTGAAAGCAATCGGGGGCGTAGCGAGCTTGGCGGCGTCAGGGCCACGGCCGTTGCCCGTCATCCCGTGGCAGGACGCGCAGGATTGTCGGAACAGTGCATCGCTGGAGACGAGGTTCGGAGCCTTATCGGGCGCGAGCGGCACCGGGTAGGCGCGCAACAGATCGGCCGCGAGCCCGTGCGCCAATGTTGCCACCTGTTCAGTCGGTCCCTTTTCCGCGATCACCGCCTGGAGGTTGGCAGCCCGCTGGATGAGGGCTTGACGCTCCGGCTTCGCCGGCAGGCCCTGAAGCCGTGTCGAGACCGACGCGGCGAACTCCGTCATCTCGGCATATTCCGACGTGCTCTTGATCCGACCGTTGGCGACCGCGCCGCCATAATCGACGGCCATATAGTCGAGCAGCCGCCATGCGGTTTGCACGTCGCCGGGTTCGGCGATTGCCGCAGCAGGGATCAGCAGCGCCGCGAGCGCGGAGAGCAGCCGCAACGAGAGCATTGCCCGGATCAACGCGAGCAGACGCACTACCGCTCTCCCAATTCGCGCCGAGCGCCAGTGACGATTTCATAAGCGGAGTGGAGGAACAGGAGGGCGATGAGGCCGGCGACGGCGAGGTCCGGCCAGGCGCTTCCTGTCCACGCCACCAGACCGGCCGCGGCGATCACCGCCACGTTGGCGAGCGCGTCGTTGCGGCTGAACAGCCAGATCGCGCGAACATTGGCGTCCCCTTCCCGGAAACGCGCAAGCACCAAGGCGGACACGACATTGATCGCGAGCGCGACAACGCCGATTGTGCCCATCAGTTCGGCATCGGGCGCGGTTGCGTTCAGGGCGCGCCAAATCGCGAAACCGATTACGCCCACGCCAAGCGCACCGAGAAACAACCCCTGCGTCAGCGCGACCTTTGCCCTCGCCCGTGCGGACCAGGCAAGCGCGAGAAGACCGATAAGGCTGATCGACCCGTCCCCGAGAAAATCGAGGGAATCCGCTTTCAGCGCTTGGCTATCGGCGATGAACCCGCCGAACAGCTCGGCGACTCCGAAGCCGAGGTTGAGCACCACGACGGTCAGCAGCGCACGGCGATAGGCCGGATCGGTTTGCGCGCGCGCGGGCTCCCCGTGGCACCCGCAGCTTTCGGTAGAAGCATTCATGCGGCCTTCCTTACCACCTCCAGTCGCTGTAGAAGCAAGCGAAATGTGCGACACGTTCGCATAAGCAAGGATGGCATGATGAAGCCGGTGATGATTGGGCAGCTCGCCAGCGAGACCTCGACGAAGGTGACGACGATCCGCTTTTATGAGTCGATCGGGTTGCTCCGATCCGCCCCTCGCACGGCGTCGGGTCGCAGAACCTACGATGCCAGTGACATTGAGCGTTTGCACTTCATCCGCAACGGTCGCCGGCTTGGCTTCTCCGTCGACGAGATCCGTTCGTTGATGGGGCTGGCGCAGAACCCGGACCAGGATTGTGGTGCCGCCTCAGCTATCGCTGCTCAGCACCTCAAGGATGTGGAGGAGAGACTGGCGCAACTCGCGGTGTTGCGGGATGAGTTGGCAATGCTCAGCCAGAGCTGCACCAAGGCGCGCATGGCCGATTGTCGGATCATGAAGGCGATCGGCAAAGGCCACCCTCAAGCCGATCAATAATAATCGGCCAGCCTGAGCTCGCGCACATCACCCGAGGCCATCGTCAGCTTTACGAGGGTGCCAGCAGGCCGGGAGCGCACTTGCCAGAGCTCCCCACGCGTATAGTTCGCATCGATCGAATGGCCGTTCACCGCCACGATCCGGTCGCCGACCGCCCAGCCAGCCTTTTCCGCGGGACTGTTCGCCGCCACATGAACAACGGTGAGCGCCGTTGGTGAGGCTGCGAGGCCAAGGCCGCTACGGTCCTTCAGCATCGGCAGGCGACGACGAGGACCGAGTGGCCGGAGCCACACGAATCCGGCGGTCACGTCGAACACCACGTCGAATTGAGCGATCAGCGGTAGGCCGACATTGCCAACCGTGCTGGTGGAGAGCCAAGCTCTCATCCCGAGTGTGGGGACGTTCGAGACGCCAAGCCCTTCGATGTTGATGTTCTGGATCGTGAAAGCATCGTTGATACGCACACCATCGACGCCGCCGATCGCCGCGGTCGAGACGAGCTTCCCGTTCAACAGCCCTTGATCGCGGGCATAGGCCGACGAGAGCATCAGCGCGGCCGAGCTGCCAAGATCGATCATCAAGGGCACGGGAGGCAAACCCGAGACGGAAGCTCGAATGAACAGCTCCTGCTTGGCACCGCGCCCGAGCGCGACAGCGCGCCAGTCGGGACCGGCGAGAAACGTGCCTGACTTGACGACCGCCATACGCCTTTTCGCGAAATCGAGCGCGATGCAGCTACCCGTGAACATATCGGCACCGAGGAGGATATCGATCGGTCGTCCGAAGGCCGCCGACACTGAACTCAGATCACCAACGACGGCAAAGGGTAAGCGACGGGTTTCGCGGGCGAGCTGTACGTCGATGTCGCGGACCAGCAGGCGTCACCTCAAGCTTTGTACGCTGAACAACGATTTTCCGGACATAATGTGAACATTGGTGTCAGGCAGCGGCGCGAAGGTACTGGTAGAGGGTTTCGCGGCTGATGCCCATGTCGCGCGCTATGGTCGCCTTGCGTTCACCGGCGGCAACGCGGCGGTGCAGATCGGCAATCATCTCATCCGAGAGCGACCGTTTCCGCCCCCGATAGGCGCCGCGCTGCCGAGCGATCGCAATGCCTTCGCGTTGCCGTTCGCGGATCAGAGCGCGCTCGAACTCAGCAAACGCACCCATGACCGAGAGCATCAGATTGGCCATCGGGGAGTCCTCCCCCGAGAAGGACAGGCTTTCCTTCTCAAACTCGATCCGGATACCTCGCTTGGTGAGGCCCTGGACCAGCTTGCGCAGGTCATCCAGATTGCGGGCCAACCGATCCATGCTGTGGACGACGACGGTATCGCCTTCGCGGGCGAAAGTGAGCAGAGCCTCAAGCTGGGGGCGGTTGACGTCCTTGCCCGATGCCTTGTCGGTGAAGGTCCGATCGAGCGACTGACCTTCCAATTGGCGATCCACATTCTGATCGAACGTGCTGACCCGGACATAGCCGATCCGTTGCCCCTTCACTGCGCACTCTCTCCATCAAAATGTCAGGTTGAAATCTATGATACGTAACGAAATTCGTCAACAAATTCCGTTTATCACCCTAATCTGACAGAAACCGCAGTACCGCCCTGACGTCCAGTTAGGCTATACTCCAAGCTGACATCACAAAATCAAATCCCTCAAAGATGGCGTCAATTGCCTTGATGGGGTAAAAACTGGAGTGCTTCCAGGATGGGACATTCGGCAACGTCATCTCCAGTGCATCTGGCTAACGTGGTCGCCAGCGTCACCTCTATCTTCTGCAAATCTGCAATGCGGCGGCGGACATCTTCAAGGTGGAGTTCGGTTCTCGCCATAACCTCCGCGCAGGTTTGTGCACCGGTATCGGTGAGCGACAACAATGACCGTATCTCATCCATTGCATAGCCAAGGTCGCGCGCGCGCAGGATGAACTGCAACCTTTGCACCAGTTCCGGCGAATAGACGCGGTAGCCGTTGGAACTGCGAGGCGGCCCCGGCAGCAATCCCACCTTCTCGTAATAGCGGATGGTTTCGAGATTGCAGCCTGTTTTCCGGGCAAGCTGGGCACGCAAGATGCCGACCTGTTGCTCCATGAAAATACCTCTTGAGTCTGTAGTGGCTACAGAGCCTACACTGCGAATCACTCAGTTGGAACAAGGGATTCAAGCCATGGTCTCAACGCCGGAAGCGGGACAGCCAGCCCTCACCGAAAACCACGAGCCGAAGCAGGCAAACTGGGTTGCGGCGGGCGCATTGATCGGCGCGGGGCTCGCCTCGGCTTGCTGCGTCGTCCCGCTACTGTTGGTTATGCTCGGAATTTCCGGCGCGTGGATCGCCAACCTGACGGCGCTCGAACCTTACAAGCCCTATGTCGCAGGCGTAACGCTCGCGCTGCTCGGCTACGGCTTCTGGCATGTCTATTTCAAGCCGAAACCGCCCTGTGAAGACGGTTCCTACTGCGCTCGTCCACAATCGGCTTGGACCACCAAGGCGGTGCTGTGGCTGGGCCTTGCCGTCGCCATCCTGGCGCTCACCATCGACTGGTGGGCACCCTGGTTCTATTGAAAGGAAATACCCATGAAAAAGACAGTATGTATCGCTATGGCCGTGCTGGCTATGGCTGGCGGCGGGGTCGCCTATGCAGTTAGTGGCACGGCGCAAGATCGCCCCGCGGCTACCGCAACCGCTCAGAAGCAAACCACCTTTGCCATAGAGAACATGACCTGCGCCACCTGCCCGATCACCGTGAAGAAGGCGATGGAAGGCGTCGCCGGGGTAACGGCGGTCACGGTCGATTTCGCAGCCAAGACCGCGCGCGCAACCTATAACCCGCGCCGCACCAATGCTGCTGCGATTGCCGCTGCATCAACCAACGCGGGTTATCCGGCGCGCGCTATTCAAAACTGAGCGGGGCGCCGCCAGCGCCTCAAGAAAGCGATAAGCAATGAACGACTGTTGCAACCGCCCCGGGCAGGAAGGATTTGACGTGGCCGTCATCGGCGCGGGTTCTGCCGGGTACTCCGCCGCGATCGCCGCTGCCGATCTGGGCGCGAAAGTGGCGCTCGTCGGTCACGGCACGATTGGCGGCACCTGTGTCAATGTTGGCTGCGTTCCTTCCAAGACGCTGATCCGCGCCGCCGAAGCGGTGCATGGTGGGCTTGCCGCCGCGCGCTTTCCCGGCCTTGGGGGCGCTGTCCAGATGGATGACTGGTCCGTATTGGCGGCGTCGAAGGACGATCTTGTCACGACGCTGCGCCAAAAAAAATATGTCGATCTGCTGCCCGCCTATGACGGTGTGAGCTATATCGAGGGCAAGGCACGCTTTGCCGATGGTGCGCTGATTGTCGGCGATGCGCCCATGAAGGTCGGCAAGGTCATATTGGCGATGGGTGCGCACGCCGCCGTGCCGCCGATTCCGGGGATGGACAGCGTGCCCTACCTAACCAGCACATCGGCGCTGGCGCTGGATCGCTTGCCCAAATCGCTGCTGGTGATCGGTGGCGGGGTGATCGGGGTAGAACTGGGACAGATGTTTTCGCGTCTGGGCGTTGATGTCACCATCTGCTGCCGAAGCCGCCTGCTCCCCGAAATGGACCCGGAAGTGAGTGCCGCGCTGAAAAACTATTTGGAAGCCGAGGGCGTGCGGGTTTGCGCAGGTGTCGGCTATCAGCGTATCGCCCAAACACAGAGCGGGGTCGAATTGACCTGCGAGGGGCATTGTGACACCGTCGCGGCGGAACAGGTGCTCATCGCCACCGGACGCCGACCCAATAGCGACGGGCTTGGGCTGGAGGAGCGCGGCATAGTGCTTGCCCGTAATGGTGGAATCGTCGTCGATGACCACCTCGAAACGTCGGTTCCAGGCATTTACGCGGCGGGCGATGTAACGGGACGGGACCAGTTCGTCTACATGGCCGCCTATGGCGCAAAACTGGCCGCGCGCAACGCGGTGACGGGCAACCAATACCGCTACGACAATTCCTCCATGCCATCCGTCGTCTTCACCGACCCGCAAGTCGCCAGCGCCGGCCTCACTGAAACGACAGCACGGGCGCAAGGCCTGGACATCAAGGTTTCGCTGCTCCCGCTCGATGCTGTGCCAAGGGCACTGGCAGCACGCGATACGCGGGGTCTCATCAAACTGATTGCCGACAAGGCGAACGACCGTTTGCTGGGCGGCCAGATCATGGCACCCGAAGGCGCGGATTCGATCCAGACACTGGTGCTGGCGATCAAACACGGCATGACCACCCTGGAATTGGGTGCAACGATATTTCCTTACCTGACCACTGTGGAAGGCCTCAAACTGGCGGCCCAAACGTTTGATAAGGATGTCGCCAAACTGTCTTGCTGCGCCGGGTGATTGCTCGGGGATCAACCGGCAACGAATGGCCTCCCTCCAGTGCAAGCCGCTTTGGTGTCAATTTTGTTATTCGCCTCAGCGGGAGAGCAAAATGGCACGACGCCGACTTCTGACCGGAGACGAGCGCCGGCGCCTGTTCGATCCTCCTGTCCAAGAAACCGCGATCATTGGGCATTATACCCTTTCTGCGGAAGATGTTGAATTGGTTGGGCGCCGCTATGGTCCAGCAAATCGCCTCGGTCTGGCTGCACAAATCGCTTTGATGCGACATCCCGGCTTTGGTCTGCAACCCGAGATCGGGCTTCCCGACGTCATTCTTCAGTACCTCGCGGCACAGTTATTCGTCGATCCTTCCTCCTTCTCTGCATATGGTCAGCGCGCGCAAACCCGTACCGATCATGCCGATCTCGTGGCGCGTTATCTTGGCATACGCCCGTTTCGACGCGGCGACCTGGCACTTGCCCTGAATCTTGCCGCGCAAGCCGCCGAGTATACAGACAGAGGTGAACCGATTGTTCGCGCCCTCATGGTTGGCCTGAAGGGTGAGCGGTTCATTCTTCCGTCAGGCGACACACTGGAACGCGCCGGTCTTGCTGGCCGGGCACGCGCACGCAAAGCTGCCGCAGCCGCAATCGTCGAAGGCCTCAGCTCTGCTGAACTGACACGGCTAGACGAACTCGTAATCAACAACCCGGATTTCGGCATGACACCGCTGGCGTGGTTGCGTAATTTCGAAGAAGCCCCGACTGCGGCCAATATCAATGGCTTGCTTGAGCGCCTGCGCTATGTTCGCGGCATAGGTATCCACCCGGTAGTTGGGGGCGCCATTCCGGAATTCCGCTTTGCCCAATTTGTCCGCGAGGGCGGCGTGGCACCGGCATTCCTGCTTTCGGATTACAGCGTCAATCGCAGGCGGGCGACGTTGACGGCCGCAGTGATCGACCTTGAGGCCAGACTTGCCGATGCCGCGATCCAAATGTTTGACCGACTTATCGGCGGCATGTTCACGCGCGCGCGGCGTGGGCGCGAGCGTCGCTACCAAGATAGTATTCAGTCGGTGGGGCAACTCATGCGGCTGTTTGGCGCCACGATTACAGCACTTGATGAGGCTGTCCAGAATGGCGGCGATCCGCTCGAATTGATTGACGAAGCGGTGGGCTGGCACCGGCTTGTTGCGGCAAAGGCCCAAGTAGATGCCCTTGCTGATCTTGCCGGCGAGGACGCACTGGTAACGGCAACCGAGCGTTACGCCACGCTACGGCGTTTCAGCCCGGCATTTCTGGACGCCTTCACCTTCAAGGCGTCTGGAACAGGGACGGCACTGATCAAAGCCATCGATGTCATTCGCGATGCGAACACACGAAAGTCGCGCGACCTTCCCGATGGCGTTCCACTGCCATTCCCCAATCGGCAGTGGAAGCGTCTCATCACCGAAAGCGGCCGTATCGACCGCCGACGTTATGAAATTGCGATCATGGCAACCTTGCGTGATCGTTTGCGCGCCGGTGATGTATGGATCGAGGGAACCCGCAACTATCAGCGCTTCGATGCCTATTTGCTGGGTCGGCGCGACGCCGCCAAAGTGGCGGATGTGCTTCCGTTCGATTCAAATGCTGCATCCTACCTCGCTGACCGGGCACGAAATCTTGACTGGCGGCTGCGCCGATTTGCCAAGCAGTTGAAAACAAACAAGCTTGAGGGAGTGTCGCTCGAACGAGACCGGCTCAAGCTTCAGCAAATGCCGCCTGTCACCCCACCGGAAGCTGAAGCCCTCGATCGCAAGCTCGATACCCTGCTTCCCCGCGTGCGCATCACCGAGCTGCTGCTTGAAGTCGCCGAACGCACTGGTTTTTTGAACGCATTCCGTGACCTGCGCTCAGGCAAGGAGCACGACAACCCCAGCACGGTACTCGCCGCAATTCTGGCTGATGGCACCAACCTCGGGCTGGAGCGGATGGCCAATGCCAGCGAAGGCGTCAGCTATGCCCAACTCGCATGGACCCACAACTGGTATCTTTCACCCGAGAACTATCAGGCCGCGCTGGCCATGATCATCTCAGCCCATCACGAATTACCCTTCGCGCGGCATTGGGGCGCTGGCACCAGTTCGTCGTCCGATGGCCAGTTCTTCCGGTCGGGGCGGAGCCGTTCAGGGGCGGCGGACGTCAATGCCAAATATGGCGCCGAACCTGGCGTGAAAATCTATTCTCACCTTTCCGATCACTTCGCATCATTCGGATCACGGATCATGTCCGCGACGGCAGGTGAAGCGCCTTACGTGCTCGACGGGCTTGTCCTGGGCGCCGGCAACCTTCCGTTGCATGAGCACTATACCGATACCGGCGGCGCCACCGATCATGTTTTCGCACTCTGCCACCTACTCGGGTTCCGCTTCGCGCCACGGCTGCGCGATATTGGCGACCGCAAGCTGGGTTCGATCGCTGCGCCATCGACATACAAGGGCATCGAAAATCTGATGGGCCGCACCATCAAAACGGCAGCGATCGAGGCCGATTGGGATGACATCGTCAGGATTGTCGCCTCAATCAAGGATGGCACGGTGGCGCCGTCAGTAATCTTGCGAAAACTTGCCGCCTACAAACGCCAGAACAGGCTGGATTTTGCATTGGCTGAACTGGGCCGTATCGAGCGCACTTTGTTCACGCTCGATTGGCTTGAACAACCGGAACTGCGACGTGCCTGTCAGGCCGGTCTCAACAAAGGCGAGGCGAGGCACACGCTTGCCGCCGCCATCTATACCAACCGGCAGGGTCGGTTCACCGATCGCTCGCTGGAAAATCAGGAATTTCGCGCATCTGGGCTGAACCTGCTGATTGCGGCGATTTCCTACTGGAACACGGTCTATCTCGACCGGGCCGCCCAGCACCTCAACGCTGTCGGCACGACGTTCGATGCGGCACTGCTTGCGCACCTTTCTCCGATGGGCTGGGCGCACATCAGTCTGACCGGCGATTACCTCTGGGAGCAGGCCAGGCGACTTCCAGCAGGTGAATTCCACCCACTCAACGAGCCAATGGCGCGGTTGAAGCGTGTAGCGTAGCCCATGTTCCGCTTATGTCCGAGAAATCGTTGTCTGGCGAACAAACCTTGAGGTGACGCCTGCAAGGCGGCCGTCAGACCTCGCTTACGGCGTACCATCCACGCTATGCCCTCAATCGCGCGTAACCTTGACCTGGGAAAAAATCGTCGCCACAATCATCGGACGTGCGAGACAGGACTGCGCCCCTGAACACGAAATAGTCAGACTGGCCGTAAACGCGGTTGGCAGCGCTAGACGCCTGTATAAAGTTCACTCGGGCGGGAAGTTTCCCGCATCAGCTTCATCCATGCAACTGTCGCGTCAGAAAGATAGGCATTACGCCGCCATGCATGACCCATCACCCAGGCCAGCTCCGCTTCGTCGAGGGGTACTGAAACGATACCTTGTAGGTGTTTTTCATCGACGATCTCGCTTGGCAGGAACGCTACTCCGACATTGGTTGAAACCAGTTCGATCATGAAATCGATCTGGCTGCTCGTAACGGCAACGGTCGGCTCGAAGCCTGCTTTACGACTGGCATTGAGGATCATGCCGTGCAGACGGAAGCCGAGGTCGAAGAGGACGAAAGGGACATCGCGCAAATCCGTCAACTTGAGACTGCCGCAGCGGCTGAGGGGATGGACTGACGAAAGTAAGGCAACGATCGGTTTGCTCCGTATCGGCTCCCATTCAAAGTCAGGAGACTGCGGCTCCAGAATGCCGGCGATATCGATGTCACCAGCCCGCAAGTGCTTTTCGAGCTGGTTGCTTCCATGTTCGATCAGACGTAATTCGATTTGTGGATAACGCTCGCGGTAGGTGCATACCACGGGCGCGAATAATTTAATATTGCCAACGGAGGGGATGCCAAGTCGTAAAACGCCCCGTTGCAAGCCTCGTATTTCATCGAGTTCGGCCAGTACGTCGTCGCGATCGGCCAGCAACTTGATGCCGCGGCGATATACCACTTCTCCCGCAGGGGTCATCACGCAGCGGTGCCCGGAACGGTCGAGCAATATTGTTCCCAGCTCATTCTCGAGTTGCTTGACTGCTTTGCTGATCGTGGACTGCGTGGAAGCGAGCGAACGCGCTGCTTGCGAGAAACCGCCGCAACGCACGACTTCAGTGAACGAGCGTAATAGCCGGAATTCCATGGCCATTCGTTACTGGAATATTCACAATTCCGCAAATTCATTTCCTTCATACACAAAAGCGAAATAAAGGACCGCGCATGAATGCGGCACCCAGGTCTAACGACCGCGCTTCCGATTGATAGATATGAATTAGTGCCATTTGCGCGTATTTCACAATATAGACCGCGTGCAGAATCCAAACATAAAATGGGATAATATACCAGCGCCGCCGGATTTCTTGTGAAACTCCAGTATAAATATGGAAAGGCAACTAAGTGAACAACCGTCAAATGCCGTTGGACAGATTGGCTGATGTAGATTCGTTGAGCGACCGTCATGAATGACTACTCTTCACTTCCGCATCGCTTGAACGGCCGAAGCATTTTTCGCGTTCTGTTCTCCGCCCTAACCCTCGCCGTTGGCCTTGTCCTTGCCGCAGGCGGGTTGAGGCTGATCACACTTGGAGGGTCATCCTATTATGCCCTGGCAGGTGTGGCATATGTTATTCTCGCGTTTCTTTACCTTAAAAGGCACCACGCTGCTTTACATCTGACGATCGCCATTTTTGGTGCGACGGTCATCTGGGCCCTTTTCGACACGCCCGAGTTCGGCTTCTGGGCGCTGCTGCCACGTCTGGTGGTTCCCGCCCTGATGTTTGGTCTCGGGCTTTGGGCGAGTGCGACGCTGGAAGCCGTGCCGGCGAAACTGCGCAGTGCCAGCTTCTGGGGTGGTGCAGCAACCGCCGGTGCGCTGATATTGACGCTCATTTCGGCTTTCTTCCCGCACGGCGCCATTTACGAGCCGGGCAATCTGTCCGCACAAACGCCCCTCGCGCTCGACAAGATCGACGCGCCGGGCAACTGGGCGATGTTCGGGCGCAACGCCAACGGGACGCGCTTTGCGCCATTCAACGACATCAATCTCGAAAATGTGAGCGATTTGCAGGTTGCGTGGACCTATCGCACCGGGCGCCGCACGACCGGGGCCGGGATTGGCGTCGACGAGAACACGCCGCTGCAGATCGGCAACATACTCTACTCATGCACGCCTGAAAACATGGTCACGGCGCTCGATGCAGACACCGGCAAGGCGCTGTGGAAATTCGATCCACATGCTCATTCCGCCGAACACGTCACATGCCGGGGTGTTGGCTATTACGACGTCGACGCCGATACCCGCTTGACGCCCTCGCAGAAAGCTGCGCTCCCCGACGGTATATGCAGGCAGCGGCTGCTCATCTCCACGGTCGATGCACGTCTGATCGCCATCGATGCGGCCACCGGCAAGCCTTGCGCCGATTTCGGCAAGGGGGGCACAGTCGACCTGGCCCCAGGCATGGGCCCGGTCGAGCAGGGCAAGCGCTATCATCCGACATCGGTTCCGGTGCTGATGGGGCATGTCGCCGTTGTCGGTGGCTGGGTCCGTGACATCGTCCACGGCGAACCCTCGGGCGCGGTGCGCGCCTATGATGCCCTGACCGGCAAGCTGGCCTGGGTCTGGGACGTGGGTAGTCCCGACAATGCTGTCGCCGCGCAGCAGAATCCGCAATTCTCTCTCGAAACCCCCAATGTCTGGACGGTCCCGACTTACGACCGTGACCTCAACCTCGTCTACCTCCCCACCGGGGCTGGTCCGCCCGACTATTGGGGGGGTGACCGCAACCAGGCCAAGGAAAAGTTCGGCGCCGCCATTGTCGCGGTCGACGCCTCGACCGGTCGGACACGGTGGGTCTATCAGACCGTACACCACGACGTGTGGGACTATGACGTGCCCTCACAACCCGTTCTCTATGATGTGACGAACGACAAGGGCCTGAAGGTTCCCGCGCTCATCCAAACCACCAAGACGGGCAATATCTTCGTTCTCGACCGTCGGACCGGCAAGCCGGTTACTCGCGTCGTCGAACGGGCCGTCACCAACAATCCGGCTGCCGAAGGCGATCGGCTATCGCCGACACAGCCATTTTCGGTAGGCATGCCAATCATTGGCAATGATCGCCTGAGCGAACGCAAGATGTGGGGCGTCAGCACCTTCGACCAGCTGTACTGCCGCATCATGTTCAAGGACTCGGTTTATACCGGTGCCTTCACGCCTCCGGGTGAGAAACCCTATATCGAATATCCGAGCCTGCTCGGCGGTATGAACTGGGGCGGTGTCTCGATCGACGAAACGCGGGACCTGATGTTTGTGAACGACATGCGCGTGCCGCTACGCATGATGCTGGTCAACGAGAAAAACGCCGGCAAGTACAAGATCTCGATGGACGAAGTTCCCGGCTTCATGGGCACGCTTCGTCCGCAGGTCGCTGGACCCTATCGCGGAGTCCGGATCGACGTTCTCCAGTCGCCGCTGGCCGTACCTTGCAATACGCCTCCCTTCGGCACGATGACCGCGATCGACCTCAAGACCAAGAAAATCGTCTGGCAGGTACCGCTTGGCACGGTGCGCGATACTGGGCCGATGGGTATCAAAACCCACCTGCCGATCCCGCTTGGCATGCCTACTTTGGGTGGACCGACCTCAACAGCCTCTGGTCTGGTTTTCTTTGCCGGGACCCAGGACAATTACCTGCGCGCGCTGGATTCGCTCACGGGCAAAGAAGTGTGGAAGGCCCGGCTGCCCGCCGGTGCCCCGGCCGCTCCTTTGATCTACCGCTCGCCGCGTACCGGACGTCAGTATGTCGTGATCTCGGTAGGCGGTATGAGCCACGCGGCTGACGTAGGCGACTATATCATTGCCTACGCCCTCCCACAAAAAGGCTTGGCTGCCCGCTAGGGATGACATCGCCACGTCGGAGCGGCCTTTCGGCTTTACCCCGAACAGCCGCTCCGGCCTCTTATTTGATCGCGGATTCCTGGCGCTTCTATGGATCGACCCGGCCTGGAGAAACGCGCCTAGCTGGTCAGGGCTTCATAATGCAAAAATTTCCCCGGCCGTTTTCGCACAGTCGCGCTTCTTTGCCGATGCTAACAACTTTGTCTGCAACCTTGATCTCCTGCGCCAGCCCAGTGATGGCCCATGCCGAAGACAGCGTTCTTCAAGCCAGCGGTTCTCAGGACGGTGCCCCCCTTGAACGGGAGATCGTATCGCCGCTGACGTCGACCAAGTTTTTGTCCGCAGCGTCGCCCCATGAAACGGCATCCGTTGTCACCGCCGTGTCGGTGGGGGCAAATGCAGCACCCACGCCATCAGATGATGACGATGCTGAGGGTGATCATGACACTCCTGCCACCGATACGGCCCCTCTCATGCCCGACACCGCAGAAGGCCTTCGCCGCAATATTGGCGGCAGCAGCCTGCGTCCTCTGACTGACAGTGAGGCTATATCCTGGATGTTGCCATCCGAACTCGACTCGCTGCGCCGTACCGACATTCCCGATGCCTATTATGTGCCGACCACTGTGGGCGGCCATCTGATCACGCCGCTCGATCGGTTCCGTGCCAGCCTGAAGCAGAAGGGATTGACATTCTCCCTCTCCTATAAGGCGGAAGCGATGGACAACCTTGATGGCGGCGTGGAACGCGGCGCAGACTATGTTCACGAACTCACCCTGCAAATGCATTTCGATCTCGACAAGCTGGTCGGGCTGCGAGGCTGGACGCTGCACGCCTTGGTAATGAACCGAGTGGGGCACCAGGTGTCGACCGATCGACTGGGCGAGCGTTATATCAACTTGATGGAAGTGTATGGACTAACGGGAGGCGTCGCCGCTCATCTTGTCGACTTCTACCTACAAAAAACCATGTTAGACGGGCGCCTTGATGTGGCGGTGGGACGCATGTCGCTGACCCACGTGTTTGCGACATCGCCGCTACTATGTTCGTTCATGGTGACGTGCTCGGCGCCGGTTATACTCAAGCGGGCACCCGGGTTCGCCGTTTATCCCAAGGCTACGATGGGTGGGCGTGTACGCTTGCGCCCCACGCGTGATACCAGCGTACAGTTGGGTGTTTATCAGGTCACGCCGCTGGCGAGCAATCCATCGGGCTGGGCCTGGGGCAGCGAGCGAACCACCGGGGTCATGCTGCCGATTGAATTCACGTGGCAGCCGTTTCTCACCGACAAAAAGCTACCGGGCCATTATGTGTTCGGCTATGCCCGCGACACCTCACGTTATGCCGACCTGATGACAACCGGCGCAGCCAACGCGATTAAGCGGGATAGTACGCCGCCTAGCGCACCGATGAATATGTACTGGTTCGAAGGTGATCAGATGATCTACCGCAAGGGCGGATCGGACCAGATGTCGGGTGGTTACCTGATGTTCGGCTATGTCCACAACACCCCGCGCGTGGCGGCGTTGTCAGACCAATATTATGCGGGCTTTTCATTCAACGGGGTGGTCCCGCATCGCGATACCGATCGTTTTGGCGTGCTATGGTCGTGGTATCATGTCAGCGACCGATTGCGCCTCAACCAGATGTACTTGATCGATAGCGGTCAGTCGCTTGGGGCTTCGGTGCTGGCACCGCAGACCAGCTCTCACGTGATCGAGGCTTATTATAGCATTGATGTCATGCCCGGCCTTCAGCTTCAGCCCGAATTTGACTATATGATCCGTCCGGGTGAAACCACCAAGACCCCGGACGCGACGCTACTAGGCATGAAGATCATCGCAAATTTCTGAAAACTACCATCAACTGCTTGCTTCTAACGTTCGGTGCCCCGCCCAATCGCGGCGATGATCTGGCCCTTAAGCCAGTTGGATGCAGCGAGTCGAAACGAGTCCGGATGCCAGCATACCCTATTGGGTATGTACGATCTATTTGCATGTGCCACGCGGAGAATGTCTCTGGACGGGCGCTAGGCGCCGAGGAAGAACGATGACGATGGACAGGACCATGGCATCATGGGCGATGGGGTGGGTATCCCGACGCACCGCACCGACCACCGTCAGACTAGCTGCGCGATGGCTGGAACTACGCTCCATTGGGCTGGCGCCGGAACATTTCAGCCTTGCGGAGGGGTGCCGCGCCGCGCTGGCTGTCGGCGTACCGCTGGCGATCGCGGTTTCCTTCGGGCGGGCGGCGCTAGGCTGGGCGGTGTTCGCCGCCTTCTGGACCTGCCTGTGCGACGCGCCTGGCCCGGACCGGCTGCGACGCCGTCTGCTCCTGCTGTTCGTCGTGTGTGGGACGCTGGTCACGCTCGCCGGAGCCTGGGGGGCGTCGGCAGGTGCTATGGCCGGCATGATAATCGGGCCGGCGCTGGTGTTCCTGTCGATTGTCGGAGGATCACGCGTTGCCTGGAGCGGGCCGCTCGGCACTCTGCTGGCGGTTGTGGGGGTCGTCGCCGTCGGCTTTCCGCGCCCCTTGGATAATGCCCTTTTTCAGGCGGGCGCCTTCAGCGCGGGATCGGCCTGGGCCTATCTCCTGATAAATGCGCTGTGGCGGCTCGACCCTGCGGCTCCGCTGCGCCAGCTCGCCGATGCCGTCACCGCGCGGCTGCTGGACATGAGCGGCGATCTGGCGACGATCGGGGATAGCCGCCATCGCGACGAGCAATGGCACAGCGAGCATGCCGCACATCGCCGCGCCGTGCGCCTGTCGATCGAGCGGCTGCGCGGGTTGATCGCCCCTTACGCCCGCGATCCTGGTGTAACCGCGCCGCTTCTTCGCCTCCTTGACACGGCGGAAACCATATTCGGGGCATTGATCGCGCTCGACCAGGCGTTCATCGACCATATCGGCCCCGCCCCCCAGCGCGTTGCAACTGCGCGGGCGGTACGGGTGGCGCTGCTCGCCTGGCGATCGTCGATGCGCGCGGGGGAAGCCGGCCGGAAAACGAGACACCGCGCCGTCAAGCGGTTGCGGCGAACCGAAGGGCGTCTCTCGGACAACCTGTGCATCGGGTGCGTGCGCGCGATCGCGCAGGCGCTGGACGCTTTCGACGCCCACCCTACCGACCTGCCCATCATCACCAGGACCGCCGACCTGGCAACGGCCCCGGCGACCGGGTGGCGGCAGGCTTGCCGGCAGGCGCTACGCCAGTCCGCCGGGCTGATGGCGGTCTATTACACAGCGATCGTCTTTCGGCTGGGCTATCCTTATTGGGCGGCGATGGCGGTGGTGGTCGTATTGCAGGGCGGCGCACGCGTGACATGGACGCGCTGTCTGGAACGCATTCTCGGAAGTCTGCTGGGCGGGTGCATCGCGCTACTGGTGTTGCATGTCGCCACCGCGCCGGCAGTTTTGGCCGGCTTGGCGATCGGGCTGGCGGGAACGGCGGTGTCGCTGCGGTCGGTGAACTACACCGTGTTCGTGGCGTTCCTCACCATGCTGTTCATTCTGGTCACCGAACTGCTTCAGCCCGGTGCCGGGATCGCCTCCGCCAGGATGCTCGATAACGTCATCGGCAGCATCGCCGCGCTGCTCGCCGTGCTGCTGCTCTGGCCCGATTTTGGCGCCTCCCCCACCGAGCGCATCCGGTCCGGCATCGCGGCCAACCACGCCTATGTCGCGGCGGTCGAGGCCGCCCGCCCGATAGGAGAGATCGAGGCGGCGCGGCGCGCGGCCGGCCTGGCCAGCACGGAGGCCGAGGTCGCGCTGCACGACTTGGGCACAACGGTACGCCGCTTCCACGTGTCGTCGGAAGATCGCGCGTCGATAGCTGCACTGCGCCGCTTGGCAGGCGACGCGGCGATCGCCTGGCACCGGCGCCTCGCCGCAGCGAAGGCGCCACCGGAGGAATCCTGCTAAAGCACTTTGGTCAGACCAAGTCATTGCAAATTCTCGCGGACACCTTGACTCGCGCTGACTACTCACCCACGGAGAGGAAGAGAAACCGGGAGCTTGGTAGGACCATTGGTGCAGACAGCCACAACTTGGAGCCAGACTTATGATCCCTTGGGCAACCTCTGGCTGTCCGGCTTGGTCGCGGCGATACCGATCCTTTTCTTTTTCGCCGCGCTGACCGTGCTGAAGCTGAAGGGGCACGTCGCAGGCACGATCACCCTGTTGCTGGCTATGGCAGTGGCGGTCACGGTTTTCGGGATGCCGGCCGGCATGGCGCTCGCGGCCGCGATCTACGGCTTCTGCTATGGCCTGTGGCCCATCGCCTGGATCATCGTCGGCGCGGTCTTTCTTTATAAGGTGTCCGTGGAAACGGGCCAGTTCGCGATCATCCGGCGGTCGATCCTGGCCATCACCCAGGATCAGCGGTTGCAGCTGCTGCTGGTCGGCTTCGCCTTCGGCGCTTTCCTGGAAGGGGCGGCGGGATTCGGCGCCCCGATCGCGATCACCGCAGCGCTGCTTGTCGGCCTGGGGTTCAAGCCGCTTCACGCCGCGGGCCTGTGCCTGATCGCCAATGCCGCGCCGGTCGCCTATGGCGCGATGGGCATCCCGATCATCGTCGCCGGCGAGGTGACGGGGATCGGGCCGTTCGCGATCGGACAGATGGCGGGCCGTCAGCTGCCCCTGCTGGCGCTACTGATCCCGTTCTGGCTGGTTTTCGTCATGGACGGCATGCGCGGTGTGCGGGAGACATGGCCGGCCGTGCTGGTGGCAGGCGGATCGTTCGCGACCGTCCAGTCCCTGACCGCCAACCATGTCGGACCGGAACTGCCCGACATTCTCGCCGGCCTGGCGACCCTGATCTGTCTGCCGCTATTCCTGCGGTTCTGGAAACCCGCCCGCGTCTTCCGCTTTGAGGACGCCGGCGAAGCGGGAATGGCGCTGCCCGCCCAAGACGCCGCGCCTGTGACGCGCGGTCAGGTGGTGCGCGCCTGGTCTCCCTTTCTGATCCTCACCGCCTTTGTGACCCTGTGGAGCGTCGCACCGTTCAAGCGGCTCTTCGCGCCCGATGGCCCGTTGTCCTCGATGGTGGCGCATGTCAGCGTCCCGCTGCTCGACGGGCGGGTGCTGAAAGGACCGCCGATCGCCGCGCAGGCAACGCCGTTTCCGGCCGATTACAAGTTCGATTGGTTCTCCGGGACGGGCACTGCGATCTTCATCGCCGCGCTTGTCACATTGCTGGTGCTCGGCCTGCGCCCGCGCCGGGCTCTCGTCACCTTCGCCGCGACCGTCAGGGGCCTGCTGGTCCCGATCTACTCGATCGGCACCGTGCTGGCCTTCGCCTTTGTCGCCAACTATTCCGGGCTGTCCGCGACGCTGGCGCTGCCGCTGGCGCAGACGGGCCGCGCCTTTACCTTCTTTTCGCCGTTCCTTGGCTGGCTTGGCGTTTTCCTGACCGGCTCGGACACCTCGGCCAACGCGCTGTTCGGCGCGTTGCAGGCGACCACGGCGCGCCAGATCGGGGTCAGCGACGTGCTGCTGGTCTCAGTCAACACCACTGGCGGGGGCACGGGCAAGATGATCTCGCCCCAGTCGATTGCGATCGCCTGCGGCGCGGTGGGGCTGGTGGGACGCGAATCGGCATTGTTCCGCTTCACAGTAAAGCACAGCCTGTTGTTCGCCGCGCTGATCGGCGTCCTGACCACCGTGCAGGCCTATATGCTGCCCTGGATGATCCCATGACGACGGTGCCCCCTGCCTCCTCGGCCCCCGGTCCCGCTTCCTCCAATCGCGTAGTCGACCGCGCCGTGGCGGCGATCGAGGCAATCATCGCGGAGCGTGGCCTGACCCCTGGCGCGCGCCTGCCCTCGGAACGCGCCATGGTGGCGATGATCGGCACGTCGCGCGGCAGCCTGCGCGAGGCGATCGGGCGGCTGAGCGCGGCGGGTCTTCTATCGGTCGGGCCGCGCGGCACCACCATCGCCGCTCCGCTGGCGGCGCGATGGGCGGAAGGCACTATCGCCGCACCGCTGGGCGCGCGGATCGCGGCCGATCCCGGCTATGGCCGCGATGTGCTGGAGGTGCGGCAGGGCCTGGAGCGGCAGGCCGCCTTTCACGCCGCGCGGCGCGCGCTGGCTGCGGATCGCGACCATATCCGCCGCTGCTTCGACGCGATGATAGATAGCCATGGATCGGGCGATGCGGGCGACGAGGCCCAGGCGGACGCCGCCTTTCACCTCGCCATAGCGCGCGCATCGCACAATGCGGTGCTCCATTCGGTAATGTCGAGCATGTTTGGGCTGCTGCGATCGAGCATCTCGGATAGCCTGGAAAAGCTCTACACCGTGCCTCGCACCTTTGAGCAGCTATCAGACCAGCATCGCCGGCTGATGGAGACGATCCTCGCTGGCGACGCGGAGGCGGCGCGCGATGCTTCCGACGCGCATATCCAGTTCGTGGAGACAACCATCCGTGGGATCGACGAGGAACGTGCACGCCAGGTGCGCGCGGCCGCGCTCCACGCCCCTTCTATTCCCCAAGACAGGCAAAAGAGCAGATCGTGATCATTTCCGCCCCCACCGACTATCGCGAGGCGGCGCGGCGCCGCCTGCCGCCCTTCCTGTTCCATTACATCGACGGGGGCGCCAATGCGGAGCATACGCTGCGGCGCAACGTCACCGACCTTGCCGATGTTGCGCTGCGCCAGCGCGTGCTGCGCGACGTGGCCGACCTTAGCCTCGAAACCGAACTGTTCGGTAGCCGGCTCGCTATGCCTGTCGCACTGGCGCCGGTAGGGCTGACGGGCATGTACGCGCGGCGAGGCGAGGTGCAGGCCGCGCGCGCGGCCGCCGCTGCGGGAGTACCCTTCACTCTGTCTACCGTCTCCGTCTGCGCCATCGACGAAGTGCAGCGCGCCTCCTCCGCGCCCATCTGGTTCCAGCTCTACGTGCTGAAAGATCGCGGCTTCATGCGCGACGCGCTGGAACGGGCGCAGGCCGCAGGGGTGACGACGCTCGTGTTCACCGTCGACATGCCGGTGCCGGGCTCGCGCTATCGCGATCGTCATTCAGGCATGTCGGGACCCGGCGCGCCCCTGCGCCGCGTCGCACAGGCGATCACGCATCCCCATTGGGCGTGGGACGTCGGGCTGCGCGGCCGGCCGCACGACCTGGGCAACATCTCCACTTATCGCGGGATGCCGACCAAGCTGGAGGATTATATTGGTTGGCTCGGAAACAATTTCGATCCATCGATCGCGTGGCAAGACCTGCAATGGATCCGTGATTTCTGGAAGGGGTCGATGGTCATCAAGGGCATCCTCGATCCCGACGATGCGCGCGACGCGGTGCGGTTCGGCGCGGACGGGATCGTCGTGTCCAACCATGGTGGACGCCAGTTGGACGGCGTGCTGTCCAGTACCCGCGCGCTGCCCGAGATCGCCGAGGCCGTGGGGGGCCAGATCAAGGTGCTTGCCGATTCGGGCATCAGGTCAGGTTTGGACGTAGTGCGGATGCTGGCACTGGGCGCCGATGCGGTGCTACTCGGCCGGGCCTTCATTTATGCCCTGGCTGCGGCGGGGGAAGCAGGGGTCGCCAACCTCTTGGCCCTGTTCGCCAGCGAGATGCGCGTGGCCATGGCGCTGACCGGTGCGCGATCGGTCGGCGAACTCGACCGTGGGGCGCTGGTCGCATGAGCGGAAACGGCAAGAGCCCGGCGCTGGTCGCGGCACTCGAAACGATCGTCGGTAGCGCGTACGTTCTCATCGATCCCCTTGAAACGCAGCGGCGCCGCGACGGCATTGCGCCTTGGCAACGGTCCGATTGCCGCGGCGGGCGAGCCGACCGACTGCGGTGGATTGGTAGTATTGGCGGTGCGGCGTAAAATAGCGTCGGCCACATAGACATCGCTTGAACCGAAGGGATCGATCTTGTCCAAATCTTCTCGTCCGACGTCATCCCGCGTCGCGATTATCGGTAGCGGAAACGTCGGCGCTACCGCCGCGTACGCGTTGATGCTGCGTGGCTTGTTCACCGAGATCGTGCTGATCGACGCGAGTAAAGAGCGAGCGATGGCAGAGGCAGCCGACATTGGCGATGCCAATGCCATTGCACGACCGACCCGCATTTGGGCAGGCGAATATGCCGATGTAGCGAAGGCGGATATTCTGGTCTTGACAGCGGGAGCCGCGACTCATGGCGACGAAACCCGTACGTCCATCGCGGGCAAAAGCGCCGAGATTGTGCGTGCCTGCATCGATGAGGTGAAAGCGGTCGGGTTCGACGGAGTGATCGTCGTCGCCTCCAACCCGGCGGATGCGATGGCACAAGTAGCGCAGCAGGCGTCCGGTCTCCCACCCGAACGTGTGATCGGCACCGGCACCCTCCTTGACAGCAATAGATTCCGGCAGCGAATCGCGGAAGAGCTCGGCATCGCTCCCGCTACTGTTGAAGCATTGGTCTTAGGGGAGCATGGCGATAGCGAGGTCGCCGCCTTTTCTACCGTGCGCATCGGTGGGGTAGCGCTCGATGCTTTTCTTGATGGGCGTATGATCGACCGAGCCGCAATAGCGCGCGACGTGATGCGTGCCGGTTACACAATCAACCATGGCAAGGGCTTTACCTCCTATGGCGTAGCTACTGCGATCGTGCGCATCTGCGAGGCGGTCCACCGCGATGAACGTGTGGTGCTGCCCATCTCCGCACGACTAACCGGAGCGTTCGGTCTGAACGACCTCTACCTGAGCCTACCATGCCTTATCGGCGCACAAGGTGTGCTGCGCGTGCTGGAACCCGATCTCCGGCCTGATGAGCGCTTGGCGCTGCTCGCGTCCGCAGAGGTGTTGCGCAGCACCCTTGACTCGATCGCTTGAGATGCTCCCGCAATAGCAAAGGTCGTAGCTTCCTTCCTTGGGCGTAGCCTCTCGTCCAAGAGCAGCAGCCCACCGGCCGAATGGCAGTCCGAGTACCATCGTATCGAGATGGCTAGTCGCGTAAATCAGCGGCGGCTACTTGCGCTTTCAGTTCTGGACACGCGCGACCGGAGACTCCCTCGGTAACAGCATGGGTCATAAAATGCTTTCCGATAAACGCCGCCAGCAGCAATCCAAAAGTCGGCCCTTTGCACCATTCGACTGTCGACACCCTGCGCTGGAAGGCGCGATCGGACAATTCCTGCCCAATCATGAATGTTGAACATAGCTGCTACTGTCCGGTCGGCCCGGCACATGACGGATCGGATATGCGCGCATGTCCACCGCCGACCAGGACCTCGCTCGCCAGCTCGACGTGCTGCGCGCGGATGGACGCGAGTAGCTCTATTGGGACCAGGCATACGGCAATCACGCGGATCGGCCTGAACTGGCGAGCCCAATCCGCTGTCGCTTACTGTCCCCGGTTGGCGCTAGCGGCGCTATTCCCACCGGAGCACATCAAAACGGTTAGAATTGGGTCTTTGCTGCATGGGGGCGGTGATACCCGTTTGTTCGCGTGAGAACGCTTAAGTCAGTTTCGGTCATGACGTTCACTAAATTGGGCGGTAATGATGCGCTGTTCACGCTCAAGGCGTTCCTTTCTGCGATCATGGCGTACTACATTGCCCTGCGTATAGGACTGGAGCGTCCTTACTGGGCCATCATAACAAGCTATATCGTCGCTCAGCCCTTGGCCGGCGCTGTTTCCTCCAAAGCGATTTTCCGGCTGTTCGGTACGGTCGTGGGAGCACTTGTGGCCATCGTTTTAGTGCCGACCTTGGGCAATGTCCCTGAACTTCTCTGTCTCGCGCTCGCCGCCTGGTTGGGACTATGCACCTATGTTGCTCTTCTCGACCGAACGCCGCGCGCCTATACTTTCCTGCTGGCCGGGTACACTGCCGGCATTATCGCCCTTCCGACAGTAGACGTTCCTGCGACGATCTTCACCGTAGCGAGCCTGAGGACCCAGGAGATTGCTATCGGGATTATCTCGGCGACGCTGGTCCATAGCCTCGTCTTCCCAAGGACGGTATCAGCCCGGATGATGGCGCGGATTGACGTGATCCTAGCCGATGCCGAGCGGTGGACGCGCGATTCATTGACGCATCAGCAAAGCGATGTTCTCGTCGCCCGGGATCGGCGCCAGCTCGCAACCGATATTCACGAACTGCACCAACTTTCCGCCCATCTTCCTTTCGAAAGCAGCAGGCATCGCCTCAAGGCCGGCATGCTACGCGCCCTGGAAACACAATTATGCCTGCTTTTGCCGCTGGCGAGCGCGGTGGAGGACCGTGTTCAGCAGCTTCAGGTCAATGGCGGCCTTCCCAGTCCAGTGAAAGAGCTGCTGGAGGATGCGGTTCTTTGGCTGGCCGGAGCGGAACAGGGCTGCACCATGTCGGAGGTTGACATTCTGCGTCGACGTGCACGGGCGTGTGAGCCCGATTGTGCGAAATTTGTCCCTTGGAAGGCGGCTCTCGAACTCAGCCTGCTCGACCGATTGGCCGAATTGATCGCCGTTCATGCGGTTTGCCGCGAGTTACGCGATGCCATGGCGCAGAAAGGCATCATTGTGTCAAAGCGGACCCAGGCAGCGGTTCAAAATGCGGGCAAGCGCATGCTGCACCGTGATCACGGGCTGGCCTTTCGCGGGGCTTTGACCACAACTATGACGGTTCTGATCGGCTGCGCCTTCTGGATCATTGCGGCTTGGCCTGCTGGCGCCGGCGCTGTCGTCATTGCCAGCATCATTTGCGCTCTTTTCAGCAATATGGATGACCCGGCACCAACGGCCTGGAAGGTCTGGCAAGGTACATGCGCCGCGGTGGTCGTCGCCGCTGTTTATGCCTTCGCGATCCTGCCACGCGTGACCGATTTTGCCGTCCTGATTGCCGTCATGGCTCCGGCTTTTCTGACGATAGGCACCATGATGGTCAATCGCCGCACAGCAGCCATCGCAATCGGCATGATCCTGGCCCTGCCCGGCTTGATGGGCTTGGATGCTGTTTACTCGTCAAGCTTTACATTTTTCGCCAACGCCGCAATCGCGCAAGTGGTCGGTGCGCTGCTAGCGGTGCTGGTTCTGGAGGCCGTCCGCACGATTGGAGCTGAAAAGGCAAGCTTGCGTTTGATGCGCGCCGGTTGGCGCGATCTTGCCGGGCGAGCAGGTTTGCGCCACATGCCCGACACCGCCAAATGGATCAACACGATGCTGGATCGTATCGGCCTGCTGACACCCAGGCTAATAGAGATCGGCGGCGATACGTCAACTCCTTTGCTTGAGATTTTGCGCGACACACGCGTCGGAATTTCTCTCGACGAACTGCAAAGACTACGGCGTATCGCGAGCCCTAAAGATGCCCGTCTCCTTTCGCTTGTTTTGGGGCGAGTAAGGCAGCACTACGCGCGCAAATCGACAGCGGCAGATCGCACTGACGACGCGCTTGTCCGCACCATAGATTTGGCCATGAGCAAGTTTTCCGGCAATGGCGTAGGCGAAAAGAGGCTCGCCACACTCGCATTGACGAGCTTGCGTCGCAATGTCGTCTCCTGATTTCAGCGAAAACACGGAACTGGAATGCAAAGGAGCGCTTGGCCTGTTCGTTCTGGCAGTCGGCGCGATTATGCTCCGCCGCCGTCGCCGGGCAATCGGTTCATCGGGAAGGAGCCCATCAGTGCAATTCGACCATGCATATCGATGGGGTCTGAAGGCCGCACAGGCCGGCTTGCCGCGTCACGCCAATCCCTACCGTGCCTCCCATGTTCGGGCAGCATGGGAGATTGGTTATGCAAGCCACGCAAGTGGCGGTCTCGAGCGATACCGCCACCGATAAATCCAGGAAACTTGGAGCCTGATGCCCGTAAACATCTGGGTGTAAAGAACGTCATGTGGCAAGCGGCCAAATCCCCTTCCCGCCTTCTCCATAAATCGGGGCGAGTTCCACCGTGTTGCGACCTGCGGCCTTGGCCCGATAGAGTGCCTCATCCGCGGCCTTGATCAGGAATTTCTGATCGGGATGGCCGGAATGCAGGGCAATGCCGATCGACGCGGTGACACTGAGGCCGCCCGAGCTTCCCGTTTCGAAAATATGGCCCTCCATATCTGCCCGAATGCGCTCCGCTATGTTGGCCGCAGCCTCGATGCCTGTCTCGACTAGGACGATCAGGAACTCCTCGCCCCCGTACCGGAAAACGAAGTCCGTCGCCCGGACATTCCCGACGATCACTTGTGCCACCTGCCGGAGGACTTCATCACCGACCTGATGGCCGTGCCGATCATTGATCGCCTTGAAGTGGTCGATATCGACCAGCATGACGCTGAGCGCTGTCCCGTTCTCCTTCGCGAATGTGACCTCGCGGCCAAGTATGGCAGGCAGGAAACGGCGGTTAAGGGCACGGGTCAGCGGATCGCGTCCTCCTTCCATGGTGCTTAATGTCTGGAAGAGATCAGCGACCAGGAAGGAAATTTCGTCAACTGCGGCGCGCAAATCCGCCAAGGCGGATGAGCCATCCTGACGCTTACGGGGAGCATCCAGCTCTGGCAGGAGCATCTCATCGATGCGCTCGACAAGTCGGACCACAGTGCTGAACTGCGCCGATTGCTCAAACATGAACTGTGCCCGATGCCGAAGCCAAAGTCCGAAGGCGGAATCGCCCAAGCGGAGCAACCCGCCACCAGGGCCAGCTTGCAGAAGCGCGAACAGTGTGTTCTGGCTCCACTCCATCAGGCTGGCGCGCTGCGTCTCTTTGTCGACTGCAGCGTCCTGATCCAGAGAGAAGAGCCGATAGGCTTCATCTAGTCTCGCTCTTGCCGTGGTGTCCTTTACATAGGACTGGCTGATGAGCATGACGGCCGTGTCCATTCGCGCATCAGCAAGTTGAAGCGCGCGAATGCCTACCAACGGATCGACTGCCTGACCCTGCAGCAATTCAGCGAGCCGTGTCTTGATCACCAGCGCGCCTGTCATTACGAGATGGACCGGAATCTTGATGCGAGCGTGGACTTCGCCAATGATCTTCTGGCGGGCCTGCTTTTCGGGGGAGTCGCGAATGTCCTGTCCGGAAAACAACTGCGTGAGCCACTCAATGAGGGAAGAGCTGAGCCTCTCCTGCACCACAGCGTGGTTCAGGAACTGGGCAGCCTCCTGGTCACGAAGCAGCGTATCGTAGAACAAAGCGACGAGTTCACGGCCATGTTCGGCAGCCATCTCCGCGAGAAGTTTGAGCGGCGCATGGGAGTGCCGGCTATGGGCGGGCAGCTTCGCCGACCCTTTGATCCGCTCTTCGTCCGTAAACATCAATGTGATCCCTTCCGCGCCCCTTTAAGGGCGATGCCTTACCCAGTCGACGTCCAATAGAATTGAGAGAATGCGCAGAACGTCAATCATGAGAAGGGCGCCCGGCAATTCTCGTCGTCATCGACCGAACTGCAGTATTTCGTGGCGATCGCTAGAGCACATACCCGCCATCGATCGTCAGACTGGCACCCGTCATGTAACCAGCCGCCGGGCTAATCAGATAGGAAACGAGCGACGCGACCTCCTCCGCTTTGCCGACCCGCCCAAGTGGAATGAGGTCGCGCAGGCGCGGAACCATCGCAGCCGTCAGATCGGTTTCGATCGGTCCCGGCTGGATGTTGTTGACCGTGATACGCCGGGGCGCGAGGTCGAGAGCGACGCCCTTGACCATGGTCGCGACGGCGGCCTTGGTCATGGCGTAGACGCTGCTGCCCTGCGAGCCAGTTCGAATAGCGGTGTTGCTGCCGATCGTGATCACGCGCCCGCCATCGCGCATCCGCGCGGTCGAAGCCTGGATGGCGAGGAAGACGCCGCGCACGTTGACGTCGAGCATCAGGTCGAGAACCTCGAGCGTGAACGCCTCGATTGTCGCGCGGCGAAGGACGCCGGCATTGACAACCACGACGTCGAGCATGCCCAACCGATCGACCGCATGCGCCACTGATGCGGTGATAGCATCGGCATCGGCGCTATCAGCCTGAATCGCGATGGCGCTGCGTCCCAGGCCGTTGATCGCTTGGACAACCTCAGCGGCGCGATCAGGTTGCGAGACATAGGTCAGCGCCAGATCGAAACCATCTCCGGCGAGCCGGTTTGCGATGGCGGCGCCAATGCCACGCGATCCCCCGAACACCATGGCGACCCGAGCGCTCACGGGATCAGCACCAACTTTCCGGTGGTCCTGCGGCTCTCCATATCCGCGTGGGCCTTCGCCGCATCCGCAAGGGCATATTCGCCGCCGATCCGGACCTTGAGCCTGCCGTCCGCGACCCACTGGAAGAGCTGCGCGGCATGCTTGCGAAGCAGTTCCGGGGTATGGATATGGTCGAAGAAGACGGCGTAGCCGATCTTGATGCTCCTGGGCAGGCTCATGATATCGAGTGGCCCTGGCCCACCCAGCACCGGGCCATACCAGCAGAAGGTGCCCGACCGGCGCAGGACGTCGAGTGAACCCTGAAACGTTGTCGGTCCCGATCCATCATAGACGACATGGACGCCCTCTCCATCGGTCAGGCGCAGGGCCTCTTCGGCAAATCGCCCTTCCGTATCGACAATGACGTGGTCGGCGCCCGCCTCCCGGGCGGTGGCGACCTTTTCTTCAGATGAGACCCGACCGATCACCTGGCCGCCGCGCAACTTGATGATCTGGGTCAGGAGCAGGCCAAGACCTCCTGCCGCAGCGTGAACGAAGGCGATATCACCGGGCAGGACCGGATAGAAGTCGGTCGCGAAATGGCTGGCGGTCAGCCCCTGCATCATGATCGAGGCCGCCGTTCGATCGTCGACCGCATCGGGAACCGGCACCAGCGACGTTGCCGGGATCGCGACCCGCTCAGCATAACTGCCGGGCGCATAGACCCAGGCGACACGCTGGCCGGGCTGAACAGCCTCGACGCCTTCGCCGACTGCCAGAACTCGACCGACGCCTTCGACGCCCAGGATCTTGGGATTGGGCATGTCAGTCCAGGCAATCCCCTGACGCACGCCGATATCCATGAAGTTGACCCCGGCAACCGCGATCTCGACCAGCGCCTCGCCCGGCCCGGCGACAGGCTCCGGTCGCTCGATCTGCTCCAGCACCTCGCGGCCACCGGTCGCGGTCATCACCACTGCTCGCATGTCTTTCTCCTATCTTGAATGATCGTTCAATAATTGTTCAAAAAAGGGGTCAGCGCAGCGCGCGCATGACCATCTCCTGCAGGGCAGCCAGGGTTGATCGGTCGGCGCCGCCACGCCCGGCGACGCGGATCCCGGCGATATTGGCGATCAGGAATTGCGCGAGAGCCTCGGGATCGAGGCTGGCTGCAACATCGCCCTCACGCTGCGCGTCGCGCATGCGCGAGGCGATGGCCATGTGCAACGTCCTGCCCAGTGCTGCATGGATATCGACAAGGTCCGGCCGCGATGCGCCGAACTCGCAGGTCGAGCCGACGCCGAGACAGGGCGTGGCTGCTGTCTCCACGACGCGCCGCAGCATGGCCCCGATCCCGTCAATGGCGCGCGCGCCGCTGCGAAGCGCCTCGAAATGCGCCGCGCATTCGCCCATGCCGTAGCGCCGCACCGCCGCGCAATAGAGCTGCCACTTGTCGCCGAAGGCCGCGTAGAGGCTCTGCCGCCCAATGCCCATGGCGTCCACGAGCATCTGCGCCGAACTGCCCTCATATCCATGCTCGCTGAACACGGTGATCGCACCGTCCAGGGCAGCATCCGTGTCGAATTCCCGAGGTCTTGCCATAGGTCATGTATAGCGATTCGGGAACGATCGTTCAAGTATGGATACTCGGTTTCCGTGCGACACCCTCAGCGGGAAGCAGCGACCGTGGCGCCTCCCGAGACGGACGAGAGTCGGCTAGTTTCGCTGGGCTTGGGTTCGCCCGGTCGCCGCGAGGATGAACGGATAGCCCGATGACCTCGGCCGCTGCGTTACCTCTTCGAGCGAGGCGAAGCTCGGGGCGTGCGGGCTTCAGCTTCCGCAGCCTCTCCACTCTGTTCCATATTCTTGAGATCGCGCTCAATGCGGAGCCGCGAGGCGCTGCAGTTCGGTTATGAACTCGTCGCCCCGACGGCCCGGTTGTGATGGGAGCGAGCACTGCGTGTTAAAGGTGTCTGATCGACGCCAGGCGTCGCGATCACTCACCAGCGGGACTGCCGTATTTTCAGAGGCGCTTCGCCCATCCTCTGCTGATCGTTCGATTTTTCGGCCGAACAGGCATTGTGCAAGTGCAACCCATAATATATGTTCAATTGAACATATCATGGAGTCTACATGCCGACAGAGGTCGCCATTCATCCTCTCCCGTCGCCCCGAGGCCGCAGGCAGAAGGATATGGTTGGTGGCAGACAGGAATTGCTGGCGGCTGCCATCTGCGCATTTTCGCATGACGGGTTCGAGCGCGCAGATCTGAGAGGAATCGCATCGGCCGCTGGCGTCAGTCAAAACCTCATCCGCGTGCATTTCGGAAGCAAAGCTCAACTCTGGAAAGCCTGCCTGGAAGCGATAACACAGAGCACGACCGGAATAATCGCGGAAATTTCCAAGATTGCCTCAGACGATAGCCGTTCGGTTCATGACCGACTTTGCGACGCGATTACGCGCATAATCTATTTTTATTCGGACCATCCCTATGTGAGGGATTTTGTCGTTCGGCACGCAGCGGATAGGTCTGAGCGGTCGACATTGGTTACGGAACAACTGATCCATCCTGCCTATGAAAGTTGTCGGACGCTTTACGAGGCCGGAATCGCTCAGGGCATAATCAGGGCCAGTCACCCTGCGCTCTTTTTCGCGTTGCTGAGCGCCGCTGCCAATCAACCCGCCAGCTTTCCTACTGTCCTGCGATCGCTTGCTCCCGAGATCCCTGAGGACGCCGCCCGAATTCTCATCGCAGAGACCATCGTCGAGACTTTGCTCCACGGCGAGCCATGCGCTCCGCCGCGGTGAACCTCAAAGGGGAGGTACTTAACCTTTCTGCAGGCTGCCGAGCGCCTGCGCAAAGAAACACAGCAGAGGGACTCGCCTGCTCGCAGGCATTGCCGCTCTGCCGCCGCAGGAGATTGAGCATGTCGATCGATGAACACCAAACCGACCCCCTCGACGGCCTCGCCGAGACGCTCGATCACGCAGCGGCTGCCATGGTGGCTCAGGCAACGCATGGCCTGTCTCCCGCAACGCTTGTTCAGGCATGGTCGGACTGGGCGCTCCATCTCGCCATCTCTCCGGGCAGGCAGTTGCAACTGGCTACCAAGCTGGGTCGCAAATATATGCGACTGGCTGATTATGCAGCCCGGCGCGCCGGCGATCCCGACACCCTTCCCGCAATCGAGCCGCTGCCCCAGGACCGCCGCTTCGACGACCCTGCCTGGCGGGAACAGCCCTATGATCTTCTCGTGCAGGCATTTCTGCTGACCCAGCAATGGTGGCACGCCGCCACGACGGGCATAAAGGGCGTGGACCGTCATCATGAAGACATGGTTGCGTTCGCGGCCCGCCAAATCCTCGACATCGTCGCGCCGACGAACATTATCGCGGCGAATCCCGTGCTCCAGAAGCGGATCGTCGAAACAGGCGGGCGCTGCCTCATCGACGGCATCGAGCATCTTTTCGAGGACATGAGCCGCCTTGCACGAGGGGAATCACCGGCGGGAGTTGAGGCGTTCCCGGTTGGCGAGACTGTTGCCGCGACGCCAGGAAAGGTCGTCTATCGCAACGAACTGATCGAACTGATCCAGTATGAACCGACGAGCGGGATGGTCCATCCGGAGCCGGTGCTGATCGTGCCCGCCTGGATCATGAAATATTATATTCTCGATCTTTCGCCGGACAATTCGCTGGTCCGCTGGCTGGTGGGCCAGGGTTACACGGTCTTCGCCATCTCCTGGCACAATCCGGGCAGCGCCGACCGCAACCTCGACATGGACGCCTATCGACGGCTGGGCGCGATGGCAGCGATCGATGCCATCCACGCGATCTGCGGCGACGCGCATATCCACGCGCTGGGTTATTGTCTCGGGGGCACATTGCTGTCCATCGCCGCAGCCGCAATGGCGCGCGATGGCGACGACAGGCTGGCGAGCGTCACCCTGCTCGCGGCCCAGACCGAGTTCAGCGAACCCGGAGAACTTGGCCTTTTCATCGATGAGTCCCAGCTCAATCTGCTCGAGAACATGATGTGGAGCCGGGGCTATCTCGACAGCAGCCAGATGGGCGGTGCGTTCGAGATTCTGCGTTCGAACGATCTCGTCTGGTCGCGGATCCTCACCGAATATCTGATGGGCGAGCGTGCGCCCATGAACGATCTCATGGCGTGGAACGCCGACGGCACGCGCATGCCTTATGCCATGCACAGCCAGTATCTGCGCCGTCTGTTTCTCGATGATGATCTGGCCGAAGGCAAATACAAGGTCGACGGCCGGGCTATTTCCCTGTCGGCGCTGCGCAAACCGATGTTCATCGTAGGAACCGAACGCGACCATGTCGCGCCGTGGAAGTCGGTCCACAAGATCCACATGCTCTCCCCGGCCTCCATCCGCTTCGTGCTGACAAGCGGCGGTCACAATGCCGGCATTGTATCGGAGCCGGGCCACAGGGGGCGTCGCTACAGCGTGCTCGATCGTGTGGAAGACGGCCCCGTGCTCGACGCGGAGGAATGGCTTACGCGCGCCGAGCCGCATGAGGGAAGCTGGTGGACCGCCTGGGGCGAATGGCTGGTCGACCATTCGAGCGAGCCCGTCCCGCCTCCCCCGATGGGATCGCCCGACAAGGGATATCCCGCGCTCTATCCGGCACCTGGCCACTATGTGAAGGAGCGTTGAGCGATGGCCGGTCCAGCGATGATCGAAAACCGCACCTTCGATGAAATCGAAGTTGGCGACACCGCATCGGTCACACGAACGCTCGAGCCGGAAGACATTCAGCTTTTCGCCCTGGTGTCTGGCGACGTCAATCCGGCTCACCTCGACGCGCAATATGCCGCGACCGACATGTTCCGCCACGTCATTGCCCACGGCATGTGGGGCGGCGGCCTCATCTCCGCCGTCCTCGGAACGCAACTACCCGGTCCTGGCACCATCTATCTGGACCAGTCGTTGCGCTTCCGCCGCCCCGTCGCACCGGGCGACACGATCACCGCCTCGGTCACCGTCGTCGAGAAGCGTGCGGAGAAGAAAATCCTGATCCTCGACTGCCGCTGCGCCAACCAGCATGGCGAGGATGTCATCACTGGCCAGGCCCAGGTGATCGCGCCCGGCGAAAAGGTGCTGCGCCCGCGCGCGGAGCTGCCGGACGTTCGCCTCAACGATCATGACAAATATCGCCGGCTGATGGAGCTTGCCGGTGGTAGCGATCCGGTCCCGACGGCGATCGTGCATCCTTGCAGCGAAGCCGCCATCACTGCGGCGCTCGATGCGGCGCAAGCCGGATTGATCGCCCCGATCCTCATCGGGCCCGATGCGAAGATCAAGGCCGCAGCCACTGCGGCCTCGCGCGCGATCGACGGTTTCCGGATCGTGCCGGTGGCGCACAGTCATGCCGCAGCGGCCAAGGCGGTGGAACTGGTGCGCACGGGCGAAGCGCAGCTCGTCATGAAGGGATCACTGCACACGGATGAACTGATGGGCGCGGTAGTCTCTTCCGCTACAGGCCTTCGCACCGAACGACGGATCAGCCATGCCTATGTCATGGACGTGCCTGGCCGGCCGACACCGCTCATCATTACCGATGCCGCTATCAACATCGCCCCCTCCCTCGAGGAAAAGGCCGACATCATCCGCAACGCCATCGATCTCGCGCATGTGATCGGCATGGAGGCGCCCAAAGTCGCGATCCTCGCTGCGGTCGAAACCGTCAACCCGGCAATGCCTTCGACGCTGGATGCGGCGGCGCTCTGCAAGATGGCGGATCGCGGGCAGATCAGCGGTGGCATTCTCGATGGACCCCTCGCCTTCGACAATGCGGTCAGCGAGGCCGCGGCCAGGGAAAAGGGTATCGTTTCCGAAGTTGCGGGCCATGCGGAAATTCTGGTCGTGCCCAACCTCGAAGCCGGGAACATGCTGGCCAAGCAGCTCACATTCCTGGGCGGCGCCGACGCGGCCGGTATCGTGCTTGGCGCGCGCGTGCCGATCATCCTGACGAGCCGTGCCGACAGCCTGCGCACGCGTCTCGCGTCCTGCGCAGTGGCGGTGCTGATGGCGCGCGCCGTGACGCCGGCAGCCCCTGGATTGCCCGGGGGCAAGAGTGCATGAAGGCGGTCGTCAGCCTCAATTCCGGCTCGTCGAGCATCAAATTCTCTCTCTTCGCCATGGAGCCGGGAGGCAGCCTCCAACTCGCGGCCGGCGGAAAGATCGAGAAAATCGGGATAGTGCCAGCGCTGAAGGCCCGAAGGACGGACGGTACGATCCTGCTCGATCGCACCTGGCCGGATGGCGCAGGCCTTACCCACGCCGACTTGCTGGCCGATCTTTTTTCCTGGGCGATGCAGCATCCACTTGAAGGCTATGAGATCGCCGCCATCGGACACCGCATCGTCCATGGCGGCACAGAATTTTCCGTCCCGCGGCGCATCGATTCTGAATTGATCGACAAGCTGGAAGCACTTTGTCCGCTGGCGCCCCTGCATCAGCCCCATAACCTGGCTGCCGTCCGGGCGATCACCAAGCTTGATCCCGACCTGCCTCAGGTCGCCTGCTTCGACACCGCTTTCCATCATGACAAGCCAGCCCTTGCCTCTCGTTTCGCAATCCCCCGTGCGCTTCACGACCAGGGCATCCGTCGCTACGGTTTTCACGGCCTTTCCTATGAATATATCGCCCGGCGCCTCGCCGCGATCGACCCGGCGCTGGCCTCGGGCAAGGTCATCGCCGCACATCTGGGCAATGGCGCGAGCCTTTGCGCCATGGCGGCGGGGCAAAGCGTCGACACGACCATGGGGTTCACCGCGCTCGACGGTTTGATGATGGGCTCCCGCTCGGGCAGTCTCGACCCCGGTGTCGTGTTGCATCTCATGACGCAGATGGGCATGGGCGCCAAGACGATAGAGGATATGCTTTACAGGCAATCGGGCCTTCTGGGCGTGTCGGGCATTTCCAGCGACATGCGCACGCTTGCCGCGAGCGACGCACCCGAAGCGAAAGAAGCGATTGATCTCTTCGCCTGGCGGGTAGCCCGTGACACCGGCGCCCTTGCCGCTTCGCTGGAGGGTGTGGACGGGATCATCTTTACTGCTGGCATCGGCGAAAATGACGCGGGCATGCGCAGTCTTATTGGTCGCCGGCTCCAATGGCTGGGCCTTGAGATCGATGATCGCGCCAATGCTGCAGGTGAGACGCTGATCAGCGCCCCCGAGAGCCGGATCAAGGCCCTCGTCATCCCCACCGACGAGGAACGCATGATCGCAATTCACACGCTCAGCCTGCTGCAGGAGACCGCCCAATGACACCGCTTGTAGATCTGACCGGCAAGCGCGGCCTCGTCATCGGGATCGCATACGAACATAGCATCGCGACAGGATGCGCGGAGGCATTTGCCCGGTGCGGCGCCCGGCTTGCCGCCACCTATCTCAACGAAAAGGCAAAGGACTGGGTCCAGCCTGTCGTCGACCAGCTCGGCGTCGAATGGACTGCGCCGTGCGATGTACGCATCCCCGGCGAACTCGAGGCGCTTTTCGGCCAGGTGCAAGAACGCTGGGGTGGCCTCGATTTCCTGCTGCACTCGATCGCCTTCGCGCCGAAGGAGGATCTCCACGGTCGGGTGGTCGACAGCAGTGCGCAAGGCTTCTCGACGGCGATGGACGTGTCCTGCCACAGTTTCCTTCGCATGGCGAAGCTCGCCGAACCGCTGATGGCAACGGGCGGATGCCTGCTTTGCGTGACCTTCTATGGTTCGGAGCGGGTGGTCGAACACTATAACCTGATGGGTCCCGTCAAGGCGGCCCTGGAAAGCGCAACGCGCTATGTCGCCGCGGAACTGGGCGCCAAAGCCATTCGGGCACACGCTATTTCACCAGGGCCGATTGCCACCCGCGCCGCAAGCGGAATCGACCGGTTCGACGAGTTGCTCGATCGGGCTGCCGCGCAGGTTCCCGCAGGAAAATTGGTTGACGTAAGCGACGTCGGCGCGCTGGCCGCCTTCCTCGTCAGCGATGCCGCGAAGCGGATCACCGGCACGATCATTCCGGTCGATAACGGGCAGCATCTTTTCGCGTGATCGTTCGGGCTGCCCCTCTTGCCCTCGCAGCCAGCGCCGTACTGGCGTCGCAGGCGCACGCGCAAGCTGCTCTGGAGTATGTCGTCCAGCGCGCAGGCAACCGCGATCAGAGCGGACATATCCTTGTCGATGTGCGCGTTCTCAATGCCGGGGCGGCCGCGCAGGAGGTTCGCCTTCCCGACGAGGTTGCGGCCGATCTGGTCAGCAACGGCACGTATCGAAAGGTCTGGCTGCAACGAGGCGAAAAACAGGCTGCGGTTCTGACGATCCGGGCCAATGGCTTTGCGGCGGCGCGCTACCGGATCGACTTTCAGGACGTCATGGACGGCGCGGCCTTGTCCATTCCCTCCTGGTCAACGCAGCAAATCCTCCTGACGATCGGCGTCGATCCTGAGGCCGACCGCTCTGCCCCGGTCGCCCTGACTGCCGCGCCCTCGCTCACGCCTCCGACCTCTCCGCAGATATCGCCAGACTCCGTCACACCATCGCCGACAGACCGAACCCGGGGCAATGCTTTCATCCCCAATCTCTCGGTCTACGAACCGATCTATGCGGTCTATGGCCCCGGCACCAACACCGACGCACGCATCCAGATCAGTTTCAAATATCAGCTGTTCGGAAGTCGAGCGCGGATGGACCGCTCTCCCTCGCTGATCGACGGCCTCTATTTCGCCTATACCCAGCGCATGTTCTGGGACGTGGCGGCGAAATCCTCGCCCTTCCGCAATATCGATTATCAACCCGAGCTCTTCTATCTCTCGCCTGCCCTGCCCGTGTCAGATAAGGCCACGATCAGCGGCCAGATCGGCCTTCGCCATGAGTCCAATGGACGCGATGGCGCAGCCTCGCGCAGCCTCAACATGCTCTATCTGGCCCCGATGGCCGGCTTCTCGCTCGGCGAGGACCGAAGGCTGACGATCGCGCCGCGGCTGTGGCTCTATCTCGGAAACCTTTCGGACAATCCTGACATTCGCCGATATCGCGGCAATAGCGGGCTTTTCATTGAGGCCAGCGAGGATGATGGGCTGCGCGTCTCGGCTTCTACCCGTCTCAACCTGGGTAGCGGCAAGGGAGCTCTGACCGCCGAGCTCTCCTACCCGTTCCGGCGTATCCTGGGCGGAGGCCCGGACTTCTATCTCTTCGGCCAGGGCTTCACCGGCTATGGCGAAAATCTGCTCGACTATAACAAGCACGTGACGCGCCTGCGGATCGGCGTGGCGCTCGTGCGATGAACGCTCAAGGAGGTATAGCGTGAAGCTGCGGGGCCCTATCGTCATTCCCATTCTGGCCGTCGTCCTCATCGCCCTGGCTTTCGGGCTGTGGTGGATGTTTGGACGCACCGACAAGCTCCCCGATACCATCGTGCGCGGCAACGGCCGTCTCGAGATGACGCGCACCGATATTGCCGCCAAATATCCTGGCCGCCTGATGTCGCTTGACGTCCATGAAGGTGATCTCGTCGGGGCGGGTCAGGTCATCGCCCGGCAGGATGATGTAGACCTCAAAACCCAACTCGCCGGAGCGCTTGCCAAGCGCGAACAGGCAGTATCCGCCCTCATGCGCGCGCAAGGGGAGCTCGCCGCGCGGGACAGTCAGGCTCAGCTCGCCCGCATCGACTGGGTCGAGACCGGCAAGCTGCGGGAGCGTGACATGGTCTCGAACGTCGAGCTGGAGCAGCGTCGCCTGGCCTTGGTTGCTGCGCAAGGTGGCGCCCAGGCGGCGGGCGGCGGTGTCGGCGAGGCACGCTCGGCCATTGCCCAGGCCGACGCCCTGATCGCGCAAACCAGAGCCGGCCTTGCCGACCTGCGGATCATCGCACCGACGCCCGGGCGCGTCGAATATCGGATCGTCGAGCCTGGAACCATGTTGCCACCGGGCGGCAAGATCGTGTCGCTGGTCAATGCCGAGGATGCCTGGCTCACCATCTTCCTGCCCGCTTCGGTCGCCGGCAAGATCAGGATCGGCGACGAGGCACGCATTCTTCCGCAGGGTTTTGGCGACGCCATTCCCGCGCGCGTCAGCTTCGTGGCGCCCGATGCGCAGTTCACGCCAAAATTCGTCGAGACGGCCAGCGAACGCGAGAACCTGTCCTACCGGGTGAAGCTGCAGATCGCGCCTGATCTCGCCCGTGGCCTGGACGGAAGGCTGAAAGCCGGCATGACGGCGGACGGGTTCGTGCGCACCGATACGCGCCAGCCCTGGCCCGACCTCACCAAGATCGACAAATGATCCCGCCCGCTCAGATCCTCCCCGAAGAGGCGATACGGATCGAAAGCCTTTCGCATCGATATGGCGGTATCATCGCCCTGAACGAGGTTTCGCTCTCCCTGCCCAAGGGGAAGACCACCGCGCTGGTCGGGCCCGATGGCGTAGGCAAGTCGACGCTGCTCGGCCTCATATCCGGCGTGAAAAAGCTGCAAACGGGACGTCTTTCGGTTCTCGGCTTCGATCTCACCGAGCGTCGCAAGCGGGAGGAGTTCCTTTCCCGCGTCGCCTATATGCCCCAGGGGCTTGGTCGCAATCTCTACCCGACGCTTTCCGTCCGCGAGAATATCGACTTCTTTGGTCGCCTCTTCGGACTGTCTGCAGTCGAGCGGGAAGCGCATATGCGGCGCTTGCTGGACGCGACGGGGCTTGCACCCTTTCCGGACCGGCCCGCCGGCAAACTTTCGGGCGGCATGAAGCAGAAGCTGGGCCTGTGTTGCTCGCTGGTGCACGATCCGGATCTGCTCATCCTCGACGAACCCACCACGGGGGTAGACCCTCTTTCACGACGGCAGTTCTGGGAACTGGTGGATGCGATGTGCGCGGAGCGGCCGGACATGACCGTGCTGGTCTCCACGGCTTACATGGAAGAGGCAGAGCGCTTTGGCCACCTCGTGGCGATGGACGATGGCAAGGTGATCGCGCAAGGGGATACGCGCGAGATCATGCGTGACGCGGGCGCGGATACGCTCGAAGCCGCCTATGTTCGCCTGCTTCCGCAAGACAAGCGGCCATCGGGCGACGCGCTGGTCGTGCCGGCCTGGCAGGACAAGGGCGAAGCGCCGGCAATCGAGGCGCATGATCTGACGCGGCGCTTTGGTGATTTCGTAGCGGTCGATCATGTGAGCTTTCGCATCGGACGCGGCGAGATATTCGGTTTTCTGGGCTCGAACGGCTGCGGCAAGACCACGACCATGAAGATGCTGACCGGCCTGCTCGATGCGACGGACGGAACGGCCAGCCTTTTCGGGCGGCCGATCGCCCCCGGAGACATGGAGACGCGCATGCGCGTGGGCTATATGTCGCAGGCCTTCTCGCTCTATGAAGAGCTTTCGGTTCGCCAGAACCTGGTCCTTCATGCGCGGCTCTATCGCGTGCCACGCAAGCAGGCAGGCGAACTGGTTTCGGCCGCGCTTGCCCAGTTCGAGCTCGAAGCCCATGCCGATGCCGTTCCCGCCGCTCTGCCGCTCGGCATACGGCAACGCCTGCAACTCGCCGCCGCCTGCCTCCATCGACCCGAGATCCTGATCCTGGACGAGCCCACGTCCGGCGTCGATCCGGCGGCGCGCGACATGTTCTGGCGCCATCTGATCCGCCTCTCGCGCGATGAAGGGGTAACGATCTTCGTCTCCACCCACTTCATGAACGAGGCGGAACGGTGCGACCGCATATCGCTGATGCATCGCGGGCGGGTTCTGGCGGTCGGCGCGCCGACGGAACTCACACAGCGATATGATGCGCAGCGGCTCGAGGATGCTTTTATCGCTGTCCTCGAGAAGGATAATGACGAAGCGCCGACTGCTTCCGCCCATCTGCCGGTCGATGCTTCGGTCGCTTCGTCCACTCCTGCCGCCGGTGCGCGATCGACGGCTCCCGGCCGGCCGCGATTACCAACCGCTGCCGGCAGCTGGCCGGGCTTCGCCTGGGCCTTTGCCCGGCGCGAAGCGACCGAACTCATGCGCGATCGCATCCGGCTCGCCTTCGCGCTGATCGGCCCGATCATCCTGCTGTGCATTGCAGCCTACAGCATTTCCTTCGACGTCCAGAATATCCGCCTTGCCGTTCTCGATCATGACCGCAGTGCCGCCAGCCGTGACCTGCAACTTTATTTTGAAGGGTCACGCTATTTCCGGGTTGAGCCCGAACTTGCGAGCGACGCGGCCGCCGATCAGGCGCTGCGCGAGGCATCGACCAAGATGGTGCTGGACATACCCCCCGGCTTCGGACGCGATCTGACCGCAGGGCGGCGGCCCGCGGTCGACGTGCGGATCGACGGCGCGAGTCCTTTCCCCGCGTCGAACGCCCGCGCTTATGCCGAGGCTGTTCTCCTTCGCTACGCAATGGACCAGTTGCGGTCCGCGCAGCCCTTCGCTGTGCCTGATCTCTCGTCCACAATCGAACCGCGCTTCATCTACAATCAGGAGTTTCGCAGCATCTACGCCATGGCGCCGGGCGTCCTGATGCTCTGCATGATCCTCATTCCCGCGATGCTGACGGCCCTTGGGGTCGTGCGCGAAAAGGAAATCGGCTCGATCACCAATCTCTACGCTTCGCCGGCGAGCCTGGGCGCATTCCTGGTCGGCAAGCAGATGCCCTATGCCCTTCTTGCGATGACCAGTTTCGTGACGCTGATCCTGGTGACTGTCTTCATTTTGGGAGTACCGCTCAAGGGGTCCTTGCCGGCCCTTCTGATCGGCGGGTTCCTCTTCATTCTGTCTGTCACCGGGCTGGGGCTGATGATCTCGGCCTTTGTGCGCTCGCAGGTCGCCGCCATCTTCGCGACATCCCTCATCTGTCTTATTCCGTCGGTGAACTTCTCCGGGCTCCTTTACCCCGTTTCCACCCTGACAGGCCCGAGCCATATCATCGGGCTGACCTTCCCCTCCTCCTGGTTCCAGATCGTCAGTCTCGGCACATTCACCAAGGGTCTGGGCATGGCCAGTTTCGGCCAGGCCTATCTGGCCCTGATGGCGCTCGCATTCCTCTTCGTGGGCGGCGCACGCCTGATGCTGGGAAAGCAGGAGAAATGACGCGCTGGATTCTCAACGTTGCGCTTCTGAGCGGCAAGGAACTGCGCAGTGTCATGAAGGATGTGACGCTGATGGCGCTTATCCTCTTCGCTTTCACCGTGGCGATCCAGCTTGTTGCGAACGGGGTACGCGCAGAGGTCATGAACGCTTCGGTCGCGATCATGGACGAGGATCATTCCGAACTGTCGCGCCGGCTGCGCGATGCCATCCAGCAGCCCTATTTCAAACCACCCGAGGACATCGAGCGATCCGCGATCGGCCCTGCGATGAACAGCGGAAAATATATCTTCGTCATCGAAATCCCGCCCCGCTTCGAAGCCGATACGCTCGCGGGCCGGTCGCCTTCCGTCCAGATTCTCGTCGACGCGACCGCCATGACGCAGGCAGGTCTGGGCGCTGCCTATTTCCAGCAGATATTCGCGCAGGAAACGCTCGACTTCCTCCATGCCCGGGGCCTCCTGGAGGCGCTGCCGGTCCAGGTCGAAAGCCGGATGCATTTCAATCCCAACGCCCAGTCGGCCTGGTATACCTCGGTCATGCAGATCGTCACCAACGTGACGGTGCTCTCGATCATCCTCGTCGGCGCGGCGGTGATCCGTGAGCGTGAGCATGGCACGATCGAGCATCTGCTGGTGATGCCCGTGCGCGCCAGCGAGATCGCCTTCGCCAAGATCCTTGCCAACGGCCTCGTCATCCTGCTGGCCTCGATCGCGTCCCTCTGGTTCGTCGTTCATGGCGTTCTGGGCGTGCCGCTGACCGGATCTCTCCTGCTCTTCACTGCCGCGATGTTTCTCTACCTCTTCTCGGTCACCTCGCTCGGCATGTGGATGGCAACGCTCGCGCCATCCATGCCGCAGTTCGGGCTCTTCGCAGTGCCCGTCTACGCCATCGCTTATCTGCTCTCGGGAGCGGCAACGCCGCTCGAGAGCATGCCCTCGGCGATCCGGACGATTGCGCTATGTCTGCCGACCACCCAGTTCGTCAGCCTCTCCCAGGCGATCCTCTATCGCGGCGCGGGCGTGCGAACGATCCTGCCGGAACTCGCGATCATCTGCGGCTCGGGCGTGTTCTTCGTGGCGATGGCCGTCAGCCGCTTCCGTTCGATGCTCTCAAGGCAGGGCTAAAGGTCATGGATGACATCACCCAGGAAAATCAGAATGCATAGCCAATTGCTTCCTCCATCGCTCGCGCTGCTGCTCACCGCTTGCGCCAGCGTCCCGAACACGCCCGCGCACGCGCCACGCATCACTCCGCCCAATCGCCTGGATGCGGCGGCGGCGAACGACGCGGCAATAACCGGGACAGACCGCTGGTGGACGGCGTGGGGCGATCCCGCTCTTGATGCGCTGGTCGAGAAATCGCTCGAAGCAAACGCCGATATCCGCGCTGCAAAGGCCCATGTCGCCGCCGCGCGTGCGCTAGTCACTGTCGCGGAATCGGCGCTTTATCCTACCGTTGCCGCAAATGGCACAGCGTGGGCCAGTCAGAGCGATGCCGGGATCGATGACAAGTGGCAGGCCATGCTGCCGTCGCTGTCCGGAAACAGCGGCAGTGGATATCTGGTGGGTCTTGGAGCCACCTGGGAGGCTGACCTGTTCGGTGGACGCCATGCCGACGCCGAAATGGCGCGCGCGCTTTCCGAAAGCACCGCACGAACGGCCGATGGCGTCAGGCTCATGGTCGCCGCCGATGTCGTCGAAAATTATCAGCAGCTGCAGGGGCTGAGGCGGCGCCTCGATGTCCTCGATCGCAGCGAGGCTACGGCCAGTCGCCTTGTCGATTATGCGGCCGCCCGGCAGCGGACGGGCGCCGCGACAGCGGCCGATGTCACCCGCGCCCGCAATGGACTGGAGGCGCTGCGCGCCTCCCGCCCGGCCCTCACATCCCTCGTCGATGCGCGCAAGCGGCGACTGGCCGTGCTGGCGGGCGACGTCCCCGAACAGGCGCCGGATATGGTCGCCTCCGCCACTTTTGAGACGCCAGATGCGCCCACCGGGCAACTTCCTTCCGACATTCTTGATCGCCGGCCTGATGTCGCGGCGCGATCATGGCTGGTGAACGCGCGTGCGGCGCGCCTCAAGAGCCTGAAGGCCGATCTGCTTCCGCGCTTCGCCATCCATTTTCTGGGGCAGAACGGGCATATCGAACTGGGCGCCCTGCCGGGCTATGGCGGAACCGGAGGTCTGGTCGGCCTTTCCGCATCGATGCCGCTTTTCAATGCCGGAAGGTTGCAGGCCAGTGTCAAGGCGGGCGATGCCGAACTTGAGGCTGCTCTCGCCAATTATGACCAGGCCATGCTGTCGGCGCTCGAGGAAGTTGAATCCGCTTATGGTTTTCGGGCGGGGCTGGACGAACGCCTGGCCGGGCTTATCCGTACATCCGACATGGCCCGCCGACGCGCCGACCAGCTGGCGATATTGTACGATGCCGGACGCACGCAGTTGGGCGATGTGTTGCAGGCCCGATTGGATGCGCTCTCGGACGAGGACAAGATGGAACAGACCCGCATCGCACAAGGAACGGCAACCGTTCAGCTCTATCGTGCACTGGGGGGCGGCTGGTAAGGTTGCGCCGGGCCGCTCGGCCAGCGTCGAGGTCTGCTTTTCCGCCTTTTGAGGGCCACGCAGATCGACGAACTCAGCTGACCGATCACGACAAAATGCAGGTCGCTGAGTGACGCTGCAGGATCAACCTCATGATGTGACTGGGAAAAATGCGGCCTCGTATCAATTTTCCAGTCATCAATTAGGTGCCAGGCACAGTGGAATAAAATCTAAAGGTCAACTGTGCTATTCCTGCTTTAGAGCTATGAGAGCGCGCATGCGCCGAACAGAATAGGTGAGCCATGAAGGAGTTTCTCGAACGTGCGGCTGATCTGCCCCCACCGAGTGGCCCGATTGGTTTGTTAGTGGATTAAGCCCATCGCCGCCAT